>NZIQ01000085.1 GCA_002691685.1 Flavobacteriaceae bacterium
TCCAATATCTAAACCTACTGCGTATTCTTTTTTTTCCATACTGCTTAAATTCTTTTAGTACAAACCACTTGATTGTCAAAAGCCAAGTTTATACGAATAAAATCATCTAAGATTTGATCGTGTTTGGCTTTCGCAAAAAATGCTTTGAATTTCTTAAGTTTTTGGTTGATATTCGAATTGTTACCTAGTTCTATAATAAGATTGGAATTGCGAAGCTCAAGCTCGTAAAACCCGTCTTGTCGTTTTTTTAAGAGTTTGATTTTAGAAGCAAAAAACCCATCGTCTTGAATGGACTTTAGCAAATCCATCAATTCGACATAATTTTCCGGACCGAATTTACCAACAATGACAGGTAAGTTATTTAAATCAGCTTTCAAGGCTATACTTTTAAAATCATTTTTTTCAATTCTCACACCCATTTCATCTAGATAAAAGTCTTCGTCAGATTGCACTAGAGCTAAAGGAAATCTCTGTTTTACCTCCGTAACAAGCTTACCATCAATCGTTTTATAAACTTGGGCATTTGAGATGAGTGTATGTGTTAACAACAACTCTTCTATTACTCTCAAATCTACCTTAAGTTTATTGTCATTTTCCGAATGATCTAGTTTTTGTATTAACAATTTATCAACGATGTCTTTACTTAAGACGCTGACAGAATCTACTATTATTATTTCTTTTTCATAAGAGCGTTTGTTCTGCTTGAATTGAGCAAAACCATACACAAAAAACACCACTCCTAGAAGTAATGCCCCTTTAAGTGCTAAACGAATATGGTCTGACATAATTTATCTTTTAAGGGTTCAACTAATTCTGAAATATCTCCAGCTCCCATGGTTATCAACAATCCTAAATCTTGCGATGGGAGAACTTCCAAAGCCTCAGTTTTGGAAATTACACGAATGGGTTTGGTTATTTTTTGCGCTAAAACTTCCGAGCTCACTTCTGCTATAGGTATTTCACGAGCCGCATAGATGGGAAGTAAATAAATCTCATCAAACAGCGATAAGGCCGAAGCAAATTCGGCCATAAAATCAGACGTTCTCGAAAATAAATGAGGCTGAAATAATATCGTTTTTTTGCGATTTGGATAAAACTCGCAAAGCGTCTGATGTATCGCCTCAATTGCGGTAGGATGATGACCATAGTCATCAATAAATAACAATTGCTTAGATTGAATAATTATATCGAATCTTCTTCGAACGCCTTCAAACGACTTGATGTGAGGTATAATCTTTTCAAAAGGTAATACTTGATGTGCAAGAGCGATTGCCGCTACTGTATTTTCAATATTATGGCGGCCTGGTTTGTTAAATTCCACTTCTAACGACTGATTTTGATTTACGCGTAACTCGAACGAAAAGCTCTCCGATGTAATGTGAAGCTCACCAATATGAAAATCAGCATCTGAATTAACTCCATAGCACAATTCACCGAAAGGAATATCATTGTGAACAATTGTGAATTGCTTTACAGATTCATAAAACTGACGATAATGAGAAATTAGATCTTGGTGGTCTGCATAACAATCTAAATGATCCGCATCTACTGAAGTTATTGCGGCAGCATATGGTTTTAGGTTTAAAAATGACTTGTCGTATTCATCTGCTTCGACTATGGTGTAATCGTTTCCAGCTTGATAAAAATTACTTTTTAAATCATGACTATATCCTCCGATAAAAGCGGTAAACGGGAGTTTATTCGCCGCAAAAATATGACTGAGAAGGGCTGTAGTGGTCGTTTTTCCATGTGTTCCGGCGATTGCAAAACATTTGGTTTTGTTAACGAGTTGAGCCAAGAAAACGGCTCGCTTACAAGTTTTTAAACCTTTTCTTACCACACTTTTGAGCAGCGGATGTTCTACCCCTATGGCTGCTGAATACACTACAATAGTTTGACTGCCTAATTGTTCAATTTCAGCGGTACAATTCAAATTGTAATGAATAACAACTCCTTGAGTTTCTAAATCAACACATTCTGTATTTCTAATTTTATCATAACCACTAATAGTCACATTGTTTTGCAAACAATACCTAGCTAGCGAAGACATTCCACTTCCACCGATACCGATAAAGAAAACAGCCGATATGTTTAAGGATCTACTCAAATCAAATCGGATATGTGATTAACTATATTTTGTGTGGCCTCTGGTTTGGCTATATTCTTGAGATTGATAGCTATAGGACTATTGACATTTTTAACATGCTGAATCAACAGCTCAATTTTGACAAGAGAATCATTTTTAAATTCCGATTCCTTAAGCATTAGCGCTGCATTATGATTGACCACTGCCTCAGCGTTCTTAGTCTGATGATCTTCAGCTACATTAGGAGATGGGATAAATAATATAGGTTTACCAATTAAACTCAATTCTGATATTGTACCTGCACCTGCTCTGCTAATAAATCCATCAGCACAGGCAAATAACAAGTTCATTTTTGTGATAAAATCAAATACCTTTATCACGTCATTGGTCTGGGCTTTGTACAAATTGATGTAGCGCGAACCACATTGCCATATCAGCTGAATATTTCGAGTTTGAAATTCGGTTTTGTACTCTGCGAGCCATTCATTCATTCGTTGAGAACCTAAAGAACCTCCTAGCATTACAACAATAGGATTGTTTGGATTTAAATCAAAAAAGTGACAAGCCTCTTTTTTTGCTATGGCATTATCAATTAATGTACTTCGTACTGGATTACCTGTTAGTTTTACCGGCGTATTTCCAAAAAATCGCTGCATATCTGTGTACGCCACAAAAACCATTTTTGCCTTAGAAGCCAACCATTTGTTCGTAATTCCCGGAAAAGCATTTTGCTCTTGTAAGACGTAAGGAATTCTCAACTTTGAGGCAGTCAAAAGCAATGGGCCACTAGCAAAACCTCCAGTACCAATAGCTATGGTAGGTTTAAATCTTTGAAGAATTAGATAAGACTTAAATACAGAAAATATCAACTTAAAGGGAAAAGTCAAATTTTTTAAAGTCAACTTGCGTTGCAAACCACTAATCCACAATCCTTTTATCTTGTATCCAGCTTCTGGAACACGTTGCATTTCCATGCGATCTTTAGCTCCTATGAATAAAAATTCAGCATTTGGAAATCGCTTTTTTAACTCATCAGCAATGGCTATGGCAGGATAAATATGACCTCCTGTACCACCTCCAGATATTACGAATCTATGCGTTTTCAAATAAATTTAATTTTTGACAATTCTTGTTTAGTAATCTTGTTCTTCTTTGTTTTAATTCGGTCTCTAGTCATTCCAATGACTAAACCCATACAAACACAATTCACTAAGGTGCCGGTTCCCCCATCAGATATGAAAGGAAGCGGCTGTCCAGTAACTGGCAACAGACCTGTTGCTACTGCCATATTGAGTATAGCTTGTATTACAAGAGGTAAACCGAGGCCTACAATCAATAGCTGTTTATATAAGGATTTCGATTGATAACAATTCACAAAAATCAAGTATCCCAGATAGAGATAAATAAAGAGAATGAAAATTCCTCCAAATAAAATTCCAAACTCCTCGACAAGAATGGCATAAGCAAAATCAGAGGTCCCTTGAGAAATTTTATTTTTAACTAGACTATTTCCTGCACCTTTTCCAAAAACGCCCCCTCTTGCAACAGCCAACTTAGAAAGACTGATTTGATGTGTGGCATCCTTTGAGGCTGATTCTGGATTTAAATAGGTTTCAATTCGATTCTTCCAAGTCACTGCCCTGTCTGTCGGGAGAATCTGTGGAGCGGTCATGAGTACCAACAAAAATCCCCCCATTAATACTCCGAAAAAAGAAAGAATACCCAAATAATGCTTAATGGGATATCCTCCAATGAACAATAGAATAAAACATAGTGTCAAAAACAAAAATGCTGTAGATAAATTTTGTAATCCAATCAGTATGGTAATGAAAAAAACATAAGACCACAAGTCTCTAATACTCTCTTTAAATCCCAATGAATTATCATAGTATTTGGCGCAGTAGGTACTTATATAGAACATCATGACAGGTATAGCCAAAGTCGAAGGTTGAAAACTAAAACCGAATAAAACTAACCATCTCTTTGCTGCATAGCCATTGTCTTGCATTAATACTAAACCCAATAGCACAATCATAATTTGCAATGCAAATCTCAAAAATGACAACTTGATTAATTTTTTAATGTTTATGAGATGAGCTGCATACATCACTAGTATTCCTCCAAAAAAAATGTGAAGATTTTTCATAATAAGCATCTTTTTTTGAATTCCACTGTCACTTAAAGTGTGTTCTGTTCCAGCACTATACGACAGAAAAAAAGAATACATGAACAAGAAAAAAATGACAAACCAAATTCGTCTATCTCCGGTAATAAGTTTTGACATCGTTTTCATAGGACTAATCGATTGACTTGGGTTTTAAATTGGTCACCACGATCTTCATAATTTTTAAATAAATCAAAACTTGCACATGAGGGAGAAAGCAACACGGTATCTCCCGTATTTGAAATTTCATATGCTTTTCCAACAGCCTCAGTCATACTATCTAAAGAAATCATTTCATCAATTACATTGGAAAAAGTTTCGAATAGTTTTTCATTGTCTTTTCCAAGACATATGATGGCTTTAACTTTTTCACGAACTAAAGGTAGAAGTGCTTTATAATCATTCCCTTTATCAACACCTCCTGCAATCCATATAATGGGTTTTTGGACCGTTTGTAGCGCGTAATATGCTGAATTTACGTTAGTCGCTTTTGAATCATTGATGTAAACCACTCCCTCAATTCTATTGACTGTTTCTAAGCGATGTTCAACTGCAGTAAATGTGGTTATACTCTGTTTTATCTTTTGACTATTTAAATGAGTGGCCATACTTGCTAAACCGGCAGCCATGGTATTTTGAATATTGTGATTTCCTTTTGTAGCCAATTCTTCTTCTCTGATTATCATTTCCTTTTCGTTGTATTTAAATTTCAAAGCTGAATTCGAGAAATAAGCTCCTGAATCGATTGAAGTACTACCCATTCCAAAGGACAATAACTGGGCCTTAGAGGTCTTTGAAGTAATCAAATCTTTAATGTGCTCATCTTCTGCATTATATACCAAAATATCATCTTGATCTTGCTGCGCGGTAATTCGAAATTTTGACTGCTTATAATTTTCAAATTTGTATTGATATCTATCTAAGTGATCGGGAGTGATATTGGTTAACACCGCAATTTGCGGTTTAAAAAATTTACAATAATCCAATTGAAAACTACTGACTTCTATTACCGCATAATCGAACTCTGCTTCAGCGACAGCACGAGCATAACTACGGCCAATATTGCCCACCAACACTGATTTTAAACCAGAACTTTTTAAGATATGATGGATCAGAGTTGATGTAGTTGTTTTACCATTACTTCCGGTAATTGCAATTACTGGGGCTTTAGAGTGCAAAAAAGCGAACTCAACCTCATCTATAATTTCAATACCGTTGTGCTTGATTCGTTTGATTAAAAAGCTGTCATCAGGAATTCCCGGACTTTTAATGACTAAATCAGCATCTAAAATCTTCTCTTCAGAATGACCGTTCATCTCAAAGACAATTCCGCGCTCCTCGAGAAGTCTTCTATACTTTAAGGGAATGGTTGAATAGTCTGAAACAAAAATTTCAAAATTCAACTTGTGTGCCAGTATAGCCGCCCCCGTTCCACTTTCTCCTCCACCTAAAACTACTATTTTCTTTTTTCCTAACTCCATTGAATTATCTGACTTTTAATGTTACAATAGTTAAAACTGCTAGAATTACACCAACGATTAAAAATCGATTTACAATCTTGCTTTCGTGCATTCCATTTTTTTGATAATGGTGGTGTAATGGAGCCATTAAAAAGACCCTTTTACCCACACCGTATTTCTTTTTGGTTCTTTTGAAGTAAAGCACTTGAATCATGACCGAAAGCGTCTCTGCAAAAAATATTCCACACAATAAGGGTATCAATAATTCTTTGCGAACAATAAGCGCGATAACCGCTATCAATCCACCAATAGTCAAACTCCCTGTATCACCCATAAATACTTGGGCAGGATAGGTATTGTACCACATAAAGCCAATGAGTGCACCGATAAAAGATCCACAAAAAATAACGAGTTCACCTACTCTTGGGATGTACATTATGTTTAGGTAATCGGAGAAAAGAACATTTCCAGACACCCATGCGAATATCATAAGGACCAAGACAATTATAACGGAAGAACCTGCTGCTAAACCATCAATACCATCGGTAAGATTAGCCCCATTGGAAACAGCAGTCACAATGAAAATAACTATGGGAATAAAAATAAGCCAGGCGTAATCAGTCCAGTCGTCATTTAAAGTCTTAATGATATCAGAGTAATCAAATTCATTGCCTTTGAAAAAAGGTATATTGGTTTGTAAACTTTTCTCTTCCTTAATTTCTGAAAAGTTGATGCTCGTCTGTGCTGCATCCTTTTGCTTTATGGTAATCTCAGGGTGCGCATATAATACTACACCCACGATTAATCCTAAAACGCTTTGACCTATAAGTTTAAACCTTGATTTTAGCCCCTCTTTATCCTTTCGGAATACCTTAATGTAATCGTCTACAAATCCAATAACACCCATCCAAAGTGTTGAAACAATTAGCAGTTGAATATAAACGTTACCGATATCTGCAAATAAAATGACGGGGGTCAACAACGATAATATGATAATCAATCCTCCCATAGTTGGGGTTCCTGCCTTCTCAGACTGACCTTTTAAGCCAAGATCTCGTATTTCTTCTCCTATTTGTTTTCGTTGAATAAAAGCAATGATTCTTTTACCTAAGACCATCGCAATAAAAAGACTCAAAAGTGTAGCTAATGAAGCCCTAAAGGATAAATATTGAAAGACTGAGGCTCCAGTAAGCTGGTATTGTTTTTCTAGAAAATCAAATAGGTAATAGAGCATTTAATTCAGTTTTGCAAATTCGTTCTTGGTTATTTCTAAATCGTCAAAGTGTTGTTTTTCGCCTTTAATTTCTTGGTAAGTCTCATGGCCTTTACCGGCAATTAAAATGACATCTCCAGGTTGAGCAATTTTTACCGCTCTTTGTATGGCTTCCTTACGATCGATTACTATATCATATTTGTGACGATCTGATGTTCGTACTCCACTAATAATTTGTTCAATTATTTCTTTTGGATCTTCATCTCTAGGATTGTCCGAAGTAAAAAAAACATCATCACTTAAGGTCGCTGCAATCTTTCCCATCAAGGGTCTTTTACTTTGATCTCTATTGCCTCCGCACCCCATTAAGGTTATGACACGATTATCTCTGTTTTTGAGTGTTTTAATAGTGGTCAAGACGTTTTCGATGGCATCTGGAGTATGTGCATAATCAATAACCGCTTTGATACCATTGCTAGAAGTAATGAATTCAAATCTTCCTTTCACCGGCTCTATTAAACTTAATTCTTTCAGAACTTCCTCTTTGTCAGCACCTAACTCAACGGCTACTCCATAAACCGCAGCGAGGTTGTACGCATTAAATTCACCCACTAATTTGACCCATATCTCATGGTTTTCAATTCTCAATAATGTACCTGAAAATTGCTGTTCTAGGATATGTATTTTTACGTCTGCATGATTTTTTAGTCCATAGGTATGTGTAGCTGCTTTGGAATTTTGCAACATGTACAAACCATTTTTATCGTCAAGATTTGTGAGCGCAAAAGCAGAAGAGGCTAATTGATCAAAAAGCGTCTTTTTAGCATCTCTATACTGTGAAAACGTTTTGTGATAATCTAGGTGGTCTTGGGTCAAGTTAGTGAATACAGCTCCATCTACATCGATACCTGATAATCGAGACTGGTGAATGCCGTGAGAACTAGCTTCCATAAAACAATAAGTGACCCCTTTTGATTTCATTTGTAGAAAAACCTTTTGCAACTGCATAGCATCAGGTGTAGTATGGGTTGTATTTAAAACTTCTGTACCCACTCGGATATCAATAGTCGAAACCAATCCACAAGTATGACCTAACTTTTGAAAAAGGGTAAACAGCATCGAACTAACGCTAGTCTTACCATTAGTTCCCGTTATGGCAACAACTTTAAATGCACTAGAAGGCTTGTCAAAAAAGTTTGAGGCAATAATTCCGTATGTTTTCCTGCTATCATTTACTCGAATAAAAGTTACCTTAGAGTTATCTGATAATGAGTTTGGAATGTGCTCACAAATTATAGAACTAGCACCATTTTCTATAGCCTTTTCTATGAATTGATGACCGTCAAAGACTACGCCTTCGACAGCTATAAATAAATCTTGATATTCAACATTCCGAGAATCAGTATTGACTTGATTGACCTGAACGGCTGTACTTCCTTGAACAGCTTCAATGGAGACACCATAAAGTAACTCTTTTAGCTCCTTCATGACATGATTAGTTGAAGATTATCAATTTGAGTAATAGGAGTTCCTGCCTTTTCAGATTGCTGGGTAACTATTCCTTCTCCTTGAATGTTAAATTCAATATCTAAATTGTTCATCAAAGCTCTAACATCGGACTTATGCATTCCAATAAAATTGGGTAATCTAAGCTGATCGTTGCCTGTCGGACCCAGCACATTTTGAATTTGTGCAATAGAAATCTCAGAGATATATGGCGTTTCTGTCAACACATTTTGTGCGATGGATTTAAATACTGGTCCAGCAACATCAGCACCATATATCTGACGAGATTTATCGGGTTTATCTATAACTACAATACACGAATATTTTGGGTTTTCGGCAGGAAAATATCCTGCAAAAGAAGAGACGTAATTCAGCTCATCATCAACACTGTAATTTATTTGTGATGTTCCGGTTTTACCAGCAAAGGTCAATTGGCTATCACTTAATTTATTAGCTGTTCCATAACTTTTTTCAACTACATCTCGTAATAATTGCTGGGCGATGCGAATTGATTTTTTTGAAGCTATGGATGGATGTATAACCTCTTTCTCAAATGACTTTACAATCTTACCAGCCTTTTGAATAGCCTCTGCAAATAAAGGACGTACTAATTCTCCATCATTAGCTACCGCATTATAATACGAAAGCATTTGTAATGGCGTTAATTGAATCTCATAGCCAAAGGACATCCAAGGTAATGATAGCCCGGACCATCCGGCATCACCAGGATAACGCACAATAGGCTTTGTTTCTCCCTTAATATCAATACCTAACTTCTGATTCATTTGCATGCTGTACAAACGATTTACGAATTGTTCAGGTCGTTTTTTATATCCTTGATGAATCATTTCGGCAAAAGCCGTGTTTGAAGAAACAGCAAAAGCTTTGGCTAAACTTATCGGTCCATATCCCCCTGGCTTAGAATCATTGACATGCTTACCATAAATAGTGTACTTTCCATAAGGTGCGTGAAACACGTTAGAAGTATCAGCTATTCTGTCTTCTAGTGCAGCGAGCAGACTTATTAATTTAAAGGTAGATCCCGGTTCATATCTAGAATTGATGGCATAATTGAAATCTTCTTTATACTGTCCGTCTTTTTGTAGATTGAGATTCGACATTGCCCTAATCGCACCTGTTTTTACTTCCATCACAATAGCTACTCCTCGTTCTGCTTGATGTATTTCAACGGCATTTAACAAGGCCTGATGCGTGGCGTCTTGAATGTTACTGTTAATCGTACTAATCAAATCAAGTCCATCGGTAGAATTTGAAATAACTTCAATAGTTTTCGTAATATTTGTTTGCAAGGAATGTACCTTTTGAGACCCGTCTTTTCCAGCTAAAATATCATGATGAAATGCGCCTTCCATACCCAACATATATTCTTCATTCTCACGAATTTCATAGCGCCCTATAAGTCTGCGTGCCATTTGACCAAATGGATAAACTCTATGAGTCTCACGCTTCCAGATAAATCCTCCGGCTAAGCGCTCTAAATTGAATAGTGGAAAGTTTTTAACACGCTTAAATTGAGCATGCGTTAGATTTTGAGCAATAGGAATATGTTGATTTCCATTTTTTCGAGCAGCTTCTATTTTTGCCAACCAATGTCCTTTATTTGAACTTAAGATTTTTGATAAGGAATCTGCAAGGGCATATTTATGACGATTAAAAAGTTCTTCATTAGCCACTAAAGGGTCGAATGACATATTATAGTGCGATACACTGACGGCAAGTAAAGCGCCATCTTGTGTAAAAACACGACCTCTTCTCGCTTTTATAGGTTGGGTCTTTACAGGTGTAAAATTAGCTGTTCTTTCGAGTTCACCCGTTTCTACAAACTGAAAACGCACCAATTTGTAAACAATAGCAAGACCAGAAAGAATCAAAACTGCCATAAACAGCAATAACCTTGAATTTATATTTCTCTCTGACGCTTTCATTATTTGATCACAACGATTTTCTCAACAGGTTTTTGAATAGGCTTTAGCCCAAGTGACCCGAGATCTTTCTCGAGTTGAGAAGAGAGCCTGCTTTTCTGAACCTCTTGTTTTAAGACGATATAATCGCTTTGTAGTACATTAATTTCATCATTGAGTTGCTTTATTTTAAAGGCCTTAAAATCGCTTTGATTAGAGAGGGTGATTCCGATGATGCTAATAGCGATCAACATGGCAAATATTTGGATAGTCACTTTGGAGTTTTTACCCAAGAACAATTTCAAGTTTAAGATGTCTATTAACTTTGCTTTCATTATAATTTTTCTGCTATTCTCATTTTGGCGCTTCTGGCGCGATTGTTTTGCTCTAATTCAGAGGAATTCGGCTTGAGCATTTTTCCGATTCGTTTAAAGTAGAGATCTGGATTTCCATAAAAATCTTTTCGGATTTGACCATCAATGTGTCCAGATCTTATAAATCGTTTCACTAATCGATCTTCTAGAGAATGATATGAAATGACAACTAGGCGACCGTTAGCTTGAATAAGGTCATTCAATTGAAGCAAGAAGGTCTCTAAAGAAGCAAGTTCTTGATTTACCTCTACGCGGATACCTTGAAAGAGTTGTGCTAACAGCTTGCTCTTCTTAGATTCTGGTGTGAGATGCGCTACCGCATCAATGAGCTCAAAAGTCGTATTAATTTCAGTCTTTTCACGTCTTGAAATTATAGCCTCTGTCCATTGCGGTGCATTACTCAATTCTGCATAACTGTAGAATAATTGAGTTAGGTTTTCTGCACTATACGAATTCACTACACTTTGAGCCGTTAAATCCGAAGCTTGATCCATTCTCATGTCAAGAGCTGCGTCAAAACGAATAGAAAAACCTCTAGCACCAAAATCAAATTGATGAGAAGAAACACCGAGGTCAACCAAAACACCATCTACTTTGGTAATACCGTAGAGCTTTAAGAAATTCGAGGTAAACGCAAAATTAGAAGCGATAAAAGTCAGACGAGGATCATCTATGGCATTTTTCTGTGCGTCTATATCTTGATCAAAGACAAAAAGTCTACCGTCTTTATTGAGGTGTTTTAAAATTTCTCTAGAATGGCCTCCTCCTCCAAAAGTCGCATCGACATAAACACCTGAAGCTTTTATCGCCAAACCTTCTATGGCTTCTTTTAGCATAACGGGTATGTGATAGCTGTTAATCGTCATCTGAGAAAATGTCTTCTGCCAAGTCGGCGTAGTTATTTTGACCTTGCTCTAGAACTTCCTCATACATCTCCTTATCCCAGATTTCAATACGATCGATAACCGCACTTAACACGACTTCTTTTTTGAGTCCTGCCAAAGCGACAAGCGACTTAGGTATTTGCATTCTGCCGTGCTCTTCAATTTGAAGAGGCTGCGTTCCTGCGAGAAAATTTCTTAAGAACGTATCATAGGATCTTGAAAATCTATTTTTCTTCAAAATCTTTTCCATCAATTCGTCATAAGCTTCCTTGGGATAGAGCTCTAAACAGTTTTGAAAAACCGATCGCTTAATNACAAATCCTTTTTCAAGAATNGGCAATAACTGAGATTTGAGTGAAACAGGNAGTGTNACTCTCCCNTTGGCGTCNGCCTTACAGTCGTATTGTCCAATGATNTGAAGCATTTNTTNAGNNTCGTTCTTANNNNTCAAATATACTTTATTTATCTACACATTTTTACACNTTTTTACACATTTATCCACAATTTGANGTTTTTTTGATTTTTGATTAAAAAAAATTTAATTAGAACGAATTACCTATATTTGAAATTCCTCAAATGAAGACTATGACCNCAGAAGGGCTATTCAAAAAAGAAGGGCAGTTTCAATACCTAGAAGTTGGCGAAGGCACCCCAATTGTTGTGCTTCACGGCTTGATGGGAGGGTTGAGCAATTTTGAGGCTGTAGTGGATTTTTTTCCAACTCATAATTACAAAGTAGTCATTCCTGAGTTACCTATTTACGACATGCCTCTTACCAAAACAACGGTAAAGGAGTACGCCCACTACCTCAAATCTTTTTTAGAATACAAAGAATTCGATTCGGTTATTTTACTGGGAAATTCTCTTGGAGGCCATATAGGTCTTTTACACACTAAACTCTTCCCTAATCTTATAAAGGCTCTTGTCATTACTGGAAGCTCTGGGTTATATGAGAACAGTATGGGAGATGGTTATCCCAAAAGAGGAGATTATAACTTCATTAAAGCCAAGGCAGAAGAAGTTTTTTACGACCCCAAAGTAGCCACGAAAGAAATTGTAGACGAAGTGTTTGCAATCGTAAATGACAGGATGAAGTTGGTAAAAACACTAGCTATCGCAAAAAGTGCGATACGCCACAACATGGCCAAAGATCTTCCGAATATCCAAACACCAACTTGCATAATTTGGGGTGAAAACGACATTGTAACGCCTCCAAAAGTCGCTGAAGAATTCAATGAACTCCTTCCAAACTCTGATTTATTTTGGGTAGAAAAGTGTGGACATGCTCCTATGATGGAACATCCTCGATTATTCAATAAAATTCTTCATAACTGGCTAAACTCTAGAAATATTTAAGAGATACTGGTGAAAATTAATTCTGCAAAATTTGTAGTGAGCAACAGTCAAGTTGACCAATGCCCCAAAAACCCATTTCCAGAATACGCTTTTATCGGAAGATCAAATGTGGGAAAATCATCATTGATCAACATGATTGCCAATCAAAAAGATCTTGCTAAAACTTCAGGAAGACCAGGTAAAACACAGCTCATCAATCATTTTCTAATCAATAATAATTGGTTTCTGGTCGATCTTCCTGGATATGGATACGCCAAGGTTTCCAAATCACATCGCAGAGAATTTGCAAAACTTATAAAGGCTTATTTTACAAAAAGAAAACAACTCATATGTGCCTTCGTGCTCATAGATATTAGACACAGTGCTCAAAAAAATGATTTAGAATTTATGGCCTGGCTAAACGAATTGGGCATTGCTTTTTACATTGTCTTTACCAAGTCAGACAAATTAAAAGGAGATCAAATTCAAACCACTGTAGCTAATTACAACAAAGAGCTTCAAGATTACGGTTGGATAGAATGCCCTAAAACTTTGATTACTTCTTCTACAAAATACACAGGAAAAGAAGAACTCTTAGATGAAATAGAACGACTAAATCAAAGGCTATTTAAATCATAAACTGACTAAAATCAAAAAAGGCTATTTATTTAAATTTAACTTTTCAGCAAAATAGGCGCAAAAGTCTTTCATCGTTTCGCTCATTTTGTCGTCTTTGGTAGCTCTGTAGTAGCTGTCGCTCATACTAACTAAGGTTTGATGAAAAAAAACTTTCATTTGATCTACAGGCATGTCTTTCGTCCATAGATCAATTCGTAATGATTCTTGAGCATTGTGATCCCAAACAGATAACATCATAGCTTTAACAGACTGATTGGCTACTCCGCCGTCTTCTGCAGACCAGCTCAAATCTTCTGGAACTTTATTCTCATCTAATCCTACCTCCACAGAAATTTTTGATTTGTGTTTTATGGCCATACTTTTATCTTTTGGGTTTATAATTTGATTGTTCAAGTAGTGCTATCGCATCAAGCTCAATTAACTCACTGACGCTTGTTCTTTTGTTTTTATCCATGTATTGCTCAACGATTCTATAACCTATGAATCTGCCGATTCTCGAAGGCGATTCAAGGTCTATTTGAAGGCCAAATTTAGAAAAGGGCGAGAGATCTAAAAATCGCTTTTCCAATTCTTTATCTGTGCTATATATGAAGTCATTTTCTAAAAAATAACTCCAAATTTGTTTTTCATTGGCCTTCGACCACTGATACGATTCTTCGGTATAACCCAAGTTTACCGCAGTGGATACCTCAAGGTTTAACAATGTCTTGATATACACCTCTTTTCCGTATTGTATCATTTTGTACAAGAATTGCCTATTGGTTGTAAAGGGTAATCGAGATTTAACCAAAACAGCACTGACATCGGAAGCTAGATATCTTCGATCTAAAAGTTCTCTTTGATAAACGGGTATTCCCTCGTAGAAATAGTGATCTTTACCTAAATAAGAATCCAAACCAATAAAAAGCAAACTGTCAGCGTAAAGAATTCTATTTTTATAATCTACCTTAGAGACCACAGTCATTACCTTAGGAGCAGAGGCATCAAAGTACTTTTCGAAGTTGTAGAAAAGACGTCCTAATTCATTCTTATAGGTAATTTCTCCGTCATAAAGTTTAGCCACCTCTTGTTCAAGTTCCTTTTGAAGTGGATCATTTTCAATCTTATCCAGCCAGATACGATCCTCAACTTCAACTGGAAACATAAACGGAAAAGCTCGCTTGATACCATCTAAGTCTTCTGCTTTGGTTTGCGCAAACAAAGAGTCAAATCGAATGAGCTCAAGATTTGATAAATATTCAGAATTCTTTGTTGTTTTATTATTTTCTCGACAACTTTGGGTGATTAGTATTGCGAAAACGGCAAAACTTAAGCCTAAGTACTTCATTTTATTGGCGTTTACTTTTAATTGAGACAGGTCTCCTTTAATTTTACAAATGTATTTCAAATGCTATGAAAACAACAGCAGTCTTCGAACTTATTCAAAACTGGCTTCAAAGTTATTTAACCAATGCAAAAGCCAAAGGCTTTGTAATTGGAGTATCTGGTGGTATTGATTCAGCGTTAACTTCAACACTCTGCGCGCATACTAAAGCACCTGTACTCTGTTTAGAAATGCCAATTCACCAAGGTAAAAATCAGGTAAGCAGAGCTAGCGAACACATTGATTGGCTTCAAAGCAAATTTCCCAATGTATCTCGAATTGAATTTCCGCTAACCGATTTATATGACAATTTTGTAAATCTCTTGCCAGAAGCATTAGACAAGGATCGTCAAAATTTAGCCTTAGCTAATACCCGAGCACGTTTTAGAATGTCAACGCTGTACTACTTTGCTGGCCTAAACAATTATCTTGTAGCGGGCACAGGAAATAAAGTGGAAGATTTTGGCGTGGGTTTTTATACCAAATACGGAGATGGCGGAGTGGATTTAAGCCCAATAGCTGACCTGCTCAAAACCGAAGTATACGAACTAGCTGCCTCATTAGGTGTTCAAAAGAGCATCCTAGAGGCTCCTCCCACAGACGGATTATGGGGTGACCACAGAACAGATGAAGATCAGATTGGCGCGTCATATCCTGAATTGGAATGGGCGATGAAGATGCATGAAGAAAATAAAGTAAGTTCTGACTTTGAAGGAAGACAACTAGAGGTTTACGAAATATATACTAGATTTCACAACGCCAATGAGCACAAAATGTTGCCTATCCCTGTCTGTAATATTCCTGACGAACTCAAATAGTATTGCGCAATCTGCAATACATCCTTTTTTTATACATTCCACCGAAACTTCTCCATTTTATGTAATATTAATACCACATTTATTCTCAAGAACCTAAAAGTAATATTGTGATAAATGTTGTAATAGCTGACCCACACCCAATTATACAGTACGGTCTAAGAGAACTTTTAAGCACCTCTTCTAGCATAAATATGGTGGGCACCGTTTCGAATACTGAAGAATTATTTGAGACCATCAATAAAAAAATGGTTGAAATTGTCATAATGGAACTAGATCTTCCAGATAGTCATGGGATCAGTTCTCTTAGAAGACTAAAATCTGAGTTTCCCCACATTAAATCACTGATTTTTAGTTCCCAATCAGAAGATGTTTACGCTATTTCTATGATTAGAGCTGGAGCATCAGGTTATATTTGTAAAACAGGCAAGCTAGAAATTTTAGAACACGCTGTTCTCAAAATAAGTGCTGGAGGTATGTTTATCACGAACGAACTCGCTCAAAAGCTGGCCTTAGAAAGCAATACTGAAAACAGCAGAAAGTACTTCAGAAAACTTTCTACAAGAGAAGTAGAAGTACTTAAAATGTTGGCTAGTGGAAAACGAAATAAGGAGGTTGCTGAAGGACTAAATCTGAACGAGAAAACAGTCAGTACCTACAAAGCCAGATTGATGCGTAAATTGAATGTATCAAATATGGTAGATTTACTAAAACAGGCCGAAGCTTTAGAACTATACTAAATCAGTAGTATAACACTCTATTCAATCTTTCATTCAATAATTTATTTAAAGAGATATAATTGATTACCTCCTCAAGTAATTTGGGATCACTTTGATCTTTGGTTTTTTTTTGAATATTCTCGATGTGTTTTTGAACCCATACACATCTCAAACTCAAAACTGTCTCTTGCAACCATTGTACGATTTCCGATTCCCTTTCTTTCACAAAAATCATTCGCTTTTCCCAATTGTGAATCTGATGTTTATCAGAATCTAAAACGGCTCCAGAGGCAATATCAATCAAATCAACTCGTTGATTCGAATTGAGATATTGAAAAAAACTTGCACTGTCAAATCGATTTTCTGCTGAATAATAACTTATTAATTGACCGTATAATTCTTGAAATTCCTTATGAGCTAAATTCATTTCGTCTTGCTGTAATTCGACATAAATCTTATCAATGACCTTATAATGCTGTGGTTTTTGAGTTAAAATCAATTGACCCGTATCATTATCTTCAACATAGACCTCATCAATGAACAACTCGGTTCGATCTCCATACAACAATAAGATTTGAATGAGATTTTTTTCTAACACCCATTGTTTGTCGGTATGTTTCTTAGGTTGACTAGAAACAATCTCAAGATTTTGAGGTTTATCTCTAGTCTGTTTTTGCTGATTTTGACTGCTCTTTTTTTCAATTTGAGCTAGTGAACTAAATAAGGTTGCTTCATTCAAATCAAATTGTGCAGCGGTCTGTTTGATGTACAATTCTTTTTTAATGCCATCGGGAATAACAGCGATACTTTCGAGAACAGCGCGCACAGTATTTGATTTTTTGATCGGATCGTTTTTAACCTCGTCCAACAATAATTCACTCTTGAATGAAATAAAATCCTTCTGATTCGATTCTAGATAATCAAGTATGTCTTCTTTAGTATTATTCTTAGCAAAACTATCGGGATCCTCACCATCCGGAACGATACAAACTTTGACATTCATTCCTTGAGCCAATATTAAATCAATACCTCTTATAGCAGCTCGTATACCTGCTGCATCCGAATCGAATAAAACCGTAATATTCGAAGTAAGTCTTTGGATAATTCGAATTTGCTGCTCCGTAAGCGCTGTACCACTAGAGGCCACTACATTCTCTATTCCCCTTTGATGCATTTGAATAACATCAGTATAACCTTCTACAATAATGCAATTATCATTTTTTGCAATAGCCGACTTCGCAAAGTATATCCCGTAAAGAACTTTACTCTTGTTATAAATTAGACTTTCTGGAGAATTGACGTATTTAGCTATTTTTTTGTCGCTTTCTAGGGTTCTTCCGCCAAAGCCTAAAACTCTTCCACTGTTTGAATGAATAGGAAACATCACTCTTCCCTTAAAGCGATCAAAGGATTTTTTTTGGCCATCTTGGTCTTTGACAATGCTCAGACCCGATTGCTCTAAATATTGTAATTCATACCCTTTCACTAGACCCGCTTTGGTCATTGCATCCCACTTATTAGAACAGTATCCCAATTGAAATTTCTTAATGGTGTTTTCTTTAAAACCCCGTTCTTTGAAATAACTCAAACCAATGACTTTGCCATTTTCTGAGTCCCACAATTGCTCTTCGAAATAGTTTTTTGCAAATTCCGAAACGAGATACAAACTCTCCATTTGGTCGGCAGCCATTTTCTGCTCATCAGTTTGGGCTGTTTCTTCAATTTCAACACCGTATTTATTTGCTAGATGGCGGATAGCTTCAGGATAGGTGTAGTGTTCGATTTCCATTAAAAAGGCGATGGCGTTTCCTCCCTTACCACTAGAGAAATCTTTCCAAATTTGCTTGACGGGAGAGACCATGAAGCTCGGAGTACGCTCTTCAGTAAATGGACTTAAGCCTTTGAAATTTGCTCCAGATTTTTTCAATTGAACATAATCTTGAATAACTTCTTCAACCCTAATCGCCTCGTAAACTTTATCAATACTTTCTTTAGAAATCAAAATTTGGAGTATAAGATGATTTGCTAATTTAGTGGAACATTTTAAAAGATGATATTTTTATTTTTCGGTTCGCGAACACTTGATCAAAAGTCAACTCAAAGATTAGACTTAACTTGCTCCTATTGCAACATCAAAGGACAAATACAACAGTATAGTCAATCCGAATATTTCCATCTTTTTTGGATTCCTATTTTTAGAATTAAGTCCCATGAACACGGGCAATGTGCGCATTGTAAAAAATATTATACAGACCAGGAGTTACACTACCTAGATCGACGCTAAATTTTTCGATCTACTACGTAGTTTACCAAGTTACCCAAGGCAATGCCATAAACTGATTCAGGGTAATCTTTTAAAACTTCTAAAGCCTTATCTCTATAATAGTTCATTTGGATACGGGCATAGTCTAAACCTCCTTGATCAACGATAAAGGAGATAATTTCTTTGACGCGCTTTTTGTTTTTGTTATGTTTCTTGATTCCGTCGATAAGCCATTTTTTTTGTGTAGATGAAGCTTTCTCTAACACGTGTAAAAATGGTAATGTCATCTTTCGCTCCCTTATGTCTATTCCGGTTGGCTTGCCTACTCTCTCTTCTGAATAATCAAATAAATCGTCCTTAATTTGAAAAGCCATTCCCGCATATTCACCGAATTTTCTAAAAACCTCAACTTCTTTAGAACCAGGTTTTATAGAAGCGGCTCCCATTGCACAACAAGCGGCTATAAGCGTTGCCGTCTTTTGACGAATGATGTCGTAATAGACCTGTTTATCCAAATTTAAGTTTCGGGCCTTTTCTAGTTGCAATAATTCACCTTGACTCATTTCTCTTACTGCAACTGACACAATTTTTAAGAGGTCGAAATCGTTGTGATCAAGGGATAATAACAATCCTTTTGAAAAAAAATAATCTCCAACCAATACAGCTATTTTATTTTTCCAAAGGGCATTTATTGAAAAAAAACCTCGACGCTTGTACGAATCATCCACAATATCGTCATGAACTAGGGAAGCCGTATGAATCAATTCGATGATAGATGCTCCTCTGTATGTCCGCTCATTAACCTGATTGTCTTCAGCAAGGAGTTTAGCAACTAAAAAAACAAACATAGGTCGCATTTGCTTTCCTTTTCGTGTGGCGATATAAAAGGTTATTCTGTTGAGCAAACTCACTTTTGAAGACATGGCCTCTTTGAACTTATCTTCAAAGAGATCCATTTCAGTTTCAATATCAGCTCTAATTTTGGCTACTTCACTCAATCGTAGGGGAACTTAAATGGTTATAAAGTTACTGATTTATTAGCGAGTTGTCCGCAGGCCGCATCAATATCCTTGCCTCTTGATCGTCTGACGGTCACTGTTATTTTTTCCGTCTCTAAAGCACGAACATAAGCCTCAATAACTTCATGCTTAGCCTGTTTAAACTTTTGATCATCAATCGTATTGTATTCAATGATATTCACCTTACACACTATTTTTTTACAAAAATTAATCAGTGCCTTGATGTCAGCTTGAGTATCATTGATATTTTTCCAAACCAAGTACTCTAAAGTGACTCTGCTTTTGGTTTTAGCGTACCAATATTGTAAAGCCTCAATTAAATCTTCAATGGGAAATTTCTTGGCAAAAGGCATAATCTGCTCTCGAACTTCCTGTCTTGCTGCATGTAAACTTAAGGCTAAATTAATTTTAGCATTTTCATCTGCTAGCTTTTTAATGAGCTTAGGAATTCCTGAAGTAGAAAGTGTAATGCGCTTTGAAGACATATGTAGACCTTCTTTAGAGGTAATAATCTGTATGGCCTTTAACACGTTGTTGAAGTTCATTAAAGGCTCTCCCATTCCCATAAAAACAATATTGCTAAGGGGGCGATTGTATATTGTTCTCGATTGGCGGTCAATCAATTTGACTTGATCAAAGATTTCATCTGCGTTGAGATTGCGCATTCTTTTAAGCTGAGCTGTTGCACAGAATTTACAATCAAGACTACATCCTACTTGGCTAGAAATACATGCTGTAGTTCTTTTTTCTGTTGGAATTAAAACAGATTCCACTACTAATTCGTCATGAAGCTTTACTGCATTTTTAAGCGTACCATCCTTACTTTTTTGGGCGTTAAGATTGGTGACATTTCGAATTTCAAAATGTATTTGAAGAAAAGCTCTCAACTCGAGCGAGAGATTGGTCATCTCTTCAAATGAAGAAACGCCTTTTTTCCAAAGCCATTGATATACTTGATCAGCTCTGTAACTTGGATGATTTTCTGATTTGAAATACTCTTGAAGCTCTGATTTAGAAAAGGTTCTGATGTCTATTTTTAAATTGCTATCAGACATCCCCTTATTATAAAATCAACATGGCATCTCCATAGGAATAGAATCTATACCCTTCTAATATAGCTTGCTTATATGCCTTTTCCATCAGTTCGTGACCCATAAATGCAGATACCATCATCAGAAGTGTAGATTTAGGCAAATGAAAATTAGTCACCATGCAATTGGCAATACTAAAATCATATGGAGGAAAAATAAACTTATTGGTCCAACCTTCGTAGGGATTCAAATCGTGATTAGACGAAACAGAACTCTCCAACGAACGCATAACTGTAGTACCTACGGCACAAACTCTTCTCTTGCTGTTTTTTGCGTTATTGATTACATCCGTAGCTCGTTCGTCAATGATTAACTCTTCACTGTCCATTTTGTGCTTGGATAAGTCTTCGACCTCAACTGGATTGAAAGTACCCAAACCAACATGGAGTGTGACTTCAGCAAAGTTTACTCCTTTTATTTCTAATCGCTTGAGTAAATGTTTTGAAAAGTGCAGTCCGGCAGTAGGTGCGGCTACAGCACCATCATATTTTGCGTATATCGTCTGATAACGTTCCTCATCTTCTGGTTCTACATCTCTATTGATGTACTTGGGTAGTGGAGTTTCTCCTAAATCTCTTAATTTTCTACGAAAATCTGTATATGATCCATCAAATAAAAAACGAAGTGTTCTACCTCTTGATGTTGTATTGTCGATTACCTCAGCCACAAGACTGTCGTCATCTCCAAAGTACAGTTTATTTCCAATTCTAATTTTACGCGCTGGATCAACAAGAACATCCCATAAGCGTTGTTCTTGATTGAGCTCTCTCAATAAAAACACCTCAATTCTAGCTCCGGTTTTCTCTTTATTTCCATATAGACGAGCAGGAAAAACTTTAGTATTGTTAAGGGCCACCACATCTCCTTCATCAAAATAATCAAGAAGATCTTTAAACATCTTGTGCTCTATTTTACCCGATTCTCTGTGAATCACCATTAATCGCGATTCATCTCTATTTTCAGCGGGATATTCTGCGAGTAGTTCCTTCGGGAGTTCAAAATCAAAATTGGATAATTTCATAAACACGTATTAGGGGCGCAAAGATACGATATTGAAAGTAGGCTTGTCAAGGGATTCGTAATAATAGTTTAAGGTGTGAACTGAAAGCCTATGTGCTTTAAGTCTTTCCAAAAGTCGGGATAACTTTTAGATACAACATCCGCTTGATTTATTCGTAGAGGTATTCGCAGCGATAATGGCGCAAAGGCCATCGCCATTCGATGATCTTGATAGGTATCAATTTCTGCCTCATTACATGTGATTTGAGCTAGTTCTAAATGCAAACTATCTGCTGTAATTCGAACTTTAGCACCGCATTTTTCCAATTCAATTTTCATCGCATTTAACCGGTCTGTTTCTTTGATAGGCAAGGTGTGTAGACCGTATAAATCACAGATCACCCCAAGCCCTAAAGCAGTAACGGCAATAGTTTGAGCGATGTCTGGGGCATTAGTCAAATCCAAGGTTAAAGAGGCTGATGTATCTACTGTATTGGTTTTCTCTAAGCGGACCTTATCTTTTAAAAATTGAGTGCGAACTCCAAAGCTTTTATAGATAGTGGCTAAAACGCGATCGCCCTGTAGAGAAGATTCCTTGAGAACAGATAATTCTATTGAAGAACCTAAAGGACTAAGCGCAATAATGGAATAATAATAACTCGCAGCACTCCAATCGCTTTCTACTGCGATTTTATCCATAATTAAATCTTTAAGATCTAAGGGCTCAACACGAATACGATTGTTTGAAAATAAAACTTCAATACCCAAAGACTGCAACAAACCTTGAGTCATTTTAATGTAGGGAACAGAGGTAACCTTTCCGACCAAGTCAATTTCTAATCCCTTAGGTAATGAGGGAGCAATAAGCATTAAAGCAGAGATGTACTGACTACTGATATCAGCTGGTAGTGAAACCCTGTGCTCAGACAATTGAGTTCCTTGAATCTGAAGCGGAGGAAACCCTTCCTCTTCAAGGTATTTAATGTCAGCCCCGAGATGTCTTAAGGCATTGACCAGTATTTCGATAGGTCTTTCTTTCATTCTTGAAGACCCTGTCAACTTGACTTGTGACCCCTCTTGCGCAGCAAAATATGCCGTCAAAAATCGCATGGCTGTTCCGGCGTGATGAATATCTACTGTTCCAGATTTGGTCTGCAATCCTTTTTTCATAAATTGAACATCATCAGCATTAGATATATTATCAATTGAAAAATGTTCAAAGAGTGCTTGTAGAATTAATAAGCGATTGGATTCGCTTTTACTACCTGTCAAGCGCAGCGAACCATTAAGAGCTTGGGTTTGTTCTTTATATATTCTCAATGCCTGCATTAATCGTTTAATTTGCGGTTGTTGTGATGCCGCTCATGATCTCTCTTTGCCTTTAGGTCTAATTTTTTGTCAAAGGCTTCTTTGAGGTTCACGCCGGTTTGATTCGCTAAACAAAGCACTACAAATAAGACGTCAGAAAGTTCTTCTCCTAAATCTTTTTCTTTATCGGATTCTTTTTCACTCTGCTCGCCGTATCGTCTGGCAATAATTCGAGCCACCTCCCCTACTTCTTCTGTGAGTTGTGCCATATTAGTCAACTCGTCAAAGTAACGAACACCGTGGGATTGAATCCACTCATCTACTTGTTTTTGTGCATCTTCTATATTCATACTTATTCTCTGTTTTTTGAATCCATTGTAATGGTCACCGGACCGTCATTGAGCAAATTAACTTTCATATCTGCCCCAAAAATACCGGTTTGTACTTTTTTAGGGATATAATCCTGTATAGCCGTTATAAATTGTTCATATAGCGGAATAGCCTGTTCAGGTTTTGCTGCTGCGATAAAAGAAGGACGATTTCCTTTTTTAGTGGAAGCATGTAAGGTGAATTGACTAATGATTAAGACCTCTCCTCCTATGTCTAGTAGTGACTTATTCATCAGATCATTTTCATCTCCAAATATGCGCATTTGTGCAATTTTTCTGCAGAGCCATTCGATATCCTCAGCACCGTCTTCTTGAGTAATTCCCAGCAAAATAAGTAAACCATAATCAATAGCTCCGACTACTTTTTCATCTACACATACAGAAGCGTTTTTTACTCTTTGAACAACTACTCTCATTGTCTGTAATTTAAGGTCTCATCATCATCGAGCATTTGCAAATAACTCTTGTATCGACTCGGCGCAATATCACCAGATGCATAGGCTTCTAAAACGGCGCATTTAGGCTCGTCTACATGAAGACAATTATTGAATTTACAGTCCGATTTCAACTCAAAAAACTCTGGAAAGAAGGATGAGATTTCTTCTTTTTCAATATCGACTAATCCAAATCCTCTGATTCCAGGCGTGTCTACTATACTACCACCAAAAGACAAATCGTGCATCTGTGCAAAGGTGGTGGTGTGCTGTCCTTGAAGGTGTTGCGTGGATATTTCAGAGGTCTTGAGCCTAAGTCCTGGTTCAATCGTATTGACTAGGGTTGACTTTCCAACACCAGAATGCCCCGCAAATGTAGTCGTCTTATTCTTCATAAGTGCTATCAGTTCCTGACAGCTTGAAAGTTCTTTAGCGGAAAGTTTCAAACAGGTATACCCTATTTTCTCATAAACTACAATCAGTTCTTTGAGCTCCATCAATTGTTGCTTGTCATAGGTGTCAATTTTATTAAATACAAGAACAGCATTCACATCAAAGGCTTCTGTAGAGACCAAAAAACGATCTATAAAAACCGTCGATGTCGCGGGATTGTTCAAGGTAATCAACAGAAAAACCGTATCGATATTGGCTGCTATAATATGCTGCTGTTTCGAGAGATTTACTGATTTTCGAATGATGACATTTTTTCGTTTTTCTATCTCGTGAATCACTCCAGAAACATCGTCAGTTTGAGCTTCTAAATCAAAATGCACCCAGTCTCCAACGGCAACAGGATTGGTTGACTTGATTCCATCCATCCTGAATTTTCCCTTAATTCTGCATGAATAAAATTGCCCATTCTCCGCTTTAATCTGGTACCAACTTCCCGTAGACTTGTAAACTTGACCGCGCACTTAATAGTTTGGTAAATCCTTAAGATTTATTCAAAATTCTTTCTTGGTGATTAATCGATTCCTGATGAATGGCTTTGAACATTTTCAATACAAATTCTTCACTTAATCCTTTTTGCTCACCTTCTAATATCATTTTACCTAAAATTTCATTCCATCTATTGGATTGTAAAACAGCAACATTGCGCTCTTTTTTAAGCTGACCAATTTCTTGGGCTATACTCATTCGTTCAGAAAGGGTTTCAAGTAATGCTTGATCGAACACATCTATATTAGACCTTAAAGCACCTAATTTAGAAGCGTACTTTGACTCATCGTCATCAACCTTTCGAATACGCAAGTCTTTCATGATTTCAACTAAACGCTTTGGAGTTACTTGTTGAGCTGCATCAGACCAAGCATTGTCAGGATCACAATGAGTTTCGATCATCAATCCGTCAAAATTCAAATCTAAGGCCGTTTGAGAAATATCAAAAATCAGATCACGCTTACCTCCAATATGACTCGGATCATTAATTATAGGTAAATCGGGAAATTTACTCTGTAATTCAATACCCATTTGCCATTCTGGTATATTTCTATACTTGGTTTTTTTATAAGTCGAAAACCCTCTATGGATAACACCGAGTTTAGTAATACCTGCATTGTAAAAGCGTTCAACTGCTCCTAACCACAGAGATAAATCTGGATTTACTGGATTTTTGATTAAAACAATTTTATCTGTTCCCTTAAGGGCGTCTGCTAATTCTTGAACATTGAATGGACTTACTGTCGTTCTAGCTCCAATCCATAATAAGTCAACATCATTTTCTAAGGCTAAATCAACATGGGCCTTATTCGCGACCTCAGTTGCAGTTTTAAGACCTGTCTCTTCCTTAACTTTTTTAAGCCAATTCAACCCAATAGCACCTACACCTTCAAAATTACCTGGACGAGTTCTTGGCTTCCATATCCCTGCACGATAGTAATTTACATCTGTATCTTTTAATTCGTGAGCTATTTTTAAAACCTGATCTTTAGTCTCTGCACTACAAGGCCCTGCAATGACTAAAGGATGTGACAATTGCATGTCATTTAACCAATTTCTGAGTTCTTTCTTGTTTTCCATTACTGTGATTTATTATTCGTTGGTATTCTATTAAGTATTGATTTTATTGAATTTATATCTTTCATTTCAGTTCTTATAAAGGCTTCGTTTTCTTGAATAAGATTCTCTTTAAATTGTTCTAAATTTTGAATATAGCGTTCCAAAGAATCGATCACATTCTCTTTGTTTTGAATAAAAATAGGAGCCCACATCTCGGGTGAACTTTTCGCAAGTCGAACGGTACTTTCAAAACCAGAACCTGCCATGTCAAAAATATTTTTTTCATCAGGTTCAAGTTGCATTACCGTCTTACCCAGCATAAATGAGGAAATATGTGATAGGTGTGATACATAGGCCAAATGTTTATCGTGCATAACAGGGTCCATATATCGAATTTTCATCTGCATGCCTTCAAAGAGGTCCAACGCCTTTTGAGCCAAATCAGCTCTTGTTTTATCAAATTCACAAATTATTTGAATCTTTCGTGCAAACAAATCATGTATTGCGGCTGTTGGCCCTGAAAACTCAGTACCTGCTATAGGATGACAAGCTAAAAATTGAGATCTCTTAGGGTGATTTTCGACAAGTTTACAGATTTCTTTTTTAGTAGATCCTGCATCAAGTACAAGTGTGTTATAGTCGGCTACATCTAGCACCTTATTTAAAAGCTCACAAATTACGGTTACAGGTACAGCCAGAAAAACCAGATCACAACTTCGCAAAACGCTGAGATCATCTAAATCAAAAACCTCGTCTATCAATCCTTTTTGTAAAGCTTGTTCTCTGTGACTCTGACTTAGGTCTAAACCGATAATCTCAACAACATTGAATTGCTCACGGATACTTATAGCGAAAGACCCTCCAATTAAACCTAATCCTATGATTCCAACTTTTTTCATTTCGATTGAATACGATTTAGGGCTTCTTGTATTTTTAGTTCTGGTACGCATAATGAAAAACGAACAAAGCGATTTCCTAGAGCACCAAAAATGTGTCCTGGCGCGATAAAAATATCGTTCTCGTAAAGCAATTTATCTACAATCTCATCAGGGGTTTTATTCGATGGAATTTTACACCAAACAAACATGCCTGCGCTGTTTTTATCATATGTAAAATCCAAATAATCAGCTATTTTGCATACGAGTTCTTTTCTCCTCTTGTATATCTCATTCTGGCTATCAAACCATGAATTACTCATAGCTAAAGCTGCTGCTGCACCTTTTTGAATTCCATAGAACATGCCAGAATCCATATTTGATTTGACTTTTAATACTTCTTGTAAGATATGTGCGGCACCAAGGAGCATTCCAACTCGCCACCCTGCCATATTAAAGGTTTTTGATATGGAATTCAATTCTAAAACAGGATCTGAAGGCTGCACAAACTTCATGATTGAAGTAGGTTCATCATTGGCAATAAACGAATACGGATTGTCATTGACTAAAAGAATATTGTGAGATTTGGCAAAACGCACTAAACGCTGATAACCCTCTGCATTGAGTTTTGCTCCTGTTGGCATGTTGGGATAATTCACCCACATTAATTTTACCTCGGTCAAGTCCTGTTGCCCTAGCCAATCAAAATCTACAGTCCAATTCTTTTTTTCATCCAAAGGATAAGCTAATATTTCTGCCTCCAACAATTTTGAAACTGAACTGTAAGTAGGGTAACCTGGATCTGGAACCAACACCTTATCTCCTGGATTTAAAAAAGCCATTGAGATATGCATAATACCTTCTTTAGATCCCATCAGTGGAAGAATTTCCTTTTCAGCATCTAATGTAACTTGATAATGTCTCTGATAAAATTGTGCAATCGCTGTTCTCAATTCTGGAATACCTTGATAGCTCTGGTATTGATGAGCTTTTTGATGCTCGAGACCAGATACTAGTGCTTTAACAACTTCTTGACTTGGTCGCAAATCAGGACTACCTATACCCATATTTATAATGGGTTTACCTAAAGCTACTAGCTCTTTAACTTCTCGAAGTTTACTCGAGAAATAGTATTCCTTTACACTGTGTAAACGCCGAGCTATATTCATGCCTGATCCTGAATTTGTTTTAAATGATTTTTATAAACTCCCAGAACTTGAGCGTCTTCTGCCATCAGTTCAATTAGTGCTAGAGCCTTTTGGAAATAAGAGTGGTCTTCAAAGGTGACATCTACAAAAAAAGCGTATTTCCAAGGGGTTTCGATAACCGGTAAAGATTGTATTTTGGTCAAATTTAAACGACAATCACTCATCATGTTTAAAATAGCGGCAAGGCTTCCTCTTTTGTGTTCAGTCAAAAAGCGCAAAGAAGCCTTATTTGCATTTTCTGTATCAAGATCACCTTGCTCCTTGGTAACGATTAAAAAACGTGTAGAATTGGTTTTTAAATTTTGAATATCGGTAGCTAGGGTTTCAAGCTCGTATAGATTTGCAGCCAAACCTGGGGCTATTGCCGCAATTCCCGATTGTTTATTCTTATGGATTTGCTGAGCGACAAGAGCAGTGTCAGCAGCCTCAACTAGTTTGATTTGAGGATAAGTCTTAAAAAAGTTTGTACACTGTAAAAGAGCCATAGGGTGAGAATGTACTTCGGTAATATCTTCTATACCTTGACCATTCAATGCCATTAAGTGATGAGAAATTTCTTGATAATACTCGCCTATTACTTTTAATCTGTGATTGTAAAGAAGCGCGTAATTTGGAATAATTGAACCAGCCAATGAATTTTCAATGGCCATCACGCCCATATCGGCTTCATCATTCAATAGCTTCTGAACTACTGACTCAAAGGAATGACAACATAACAACTCATTGTCTTCTCCGAAATAGGCATATGCCACAATGTGGTGGTTTGACCCGAATATTCCTTGTATTGCTATTTTCATATCAAAAAAAAAGCCCCGTTAATACGGGACCTCTAATATTTTATATACTACAATGCCCCTATATCAATTACTGAAATAGGCAAAATAATAGGCGTTGTAAGTAAAATTTTTTCCGAACATGTGACGAATATATAAAATTCATTGCTGAAAATTGTTTTCAATGGTTATTTTTTGACTTTTTATCGTTTTGGCGTTGCATTTAAATGATTATCGAATTTTAAACTTGATTAAATATAAAATCTTCATTTTCTGTTCAGTACAAATCAAATATTCATATGTATTATTTTTGATAAAGAAATGAGTTTGCCGAATGATTGAACTGAAAAAAATTCGAAAGACCTACAGAGATGTTGAGGCTTTAGAGTGATCAACCTTAAACTTCCAAAGGGTAGCAGACTAGGCTTACTAGGTAAAAACGGAGCAGGAAAATCAACTCTAATGCAAATTCTTTCGACCCTTGAAAAACCAGACGCAGGTTCTGTGCTTATCGATTGTATAAATGCCTTTTATCAAATTGAAGAAGCTAGATCAAAAATTGCGTTCTTACCTGATTACAATCCTTTACCTGAACTACTTTATGTCAAAGAGTTTTTGGTTTATCAACAGCAAATTTTTGACTGTAGTTCGATTTTTATTGAGCAGTTAATTGAAAAAACTCAACTTCAAGACGTTTTAAATCAAAAAATTCAAAACTTATCTAAGGGATTTAGGCAACGATTAGGAATCGCAAACCTATTGTTAAGTCCAGCAGAGATTTATATTCTTGACGAACCTCTTGCGGGATTAGACACCGCTCAGAGAATAGAAATACGAGGCTTAATTAATTCTATTTCAAAGAGCAAGACCATGATTTTTAGTTCTCATATGCTAGGTGAGATAGAATATCTCGCAGATCAAATCGCTATAGTTCACGACGGCGAGATTGTATATCACGAAAGCTTTGAACATTTTGGAAATTATATCAAGGTATGTTTTGACTACCGAGTAGAAGAGGCTTTTTTAAAGAGGATAGAAAAAGTAGATTCTGTGGAAAACATTAGAGATTTCGAATACAAAATTAAGAGTGCGGACAATACTAATGTACGAGAAGAACTATTGGAATTTGCTCGAAAGCACGGATTGGAAGTCCTAGAAATGCAATGGATTAACAGCGACTTAGAAGAAAAATTTCTCACCCTTACATCTTCAAAAAAAACAAGGGATAATTCTTTATTCTTTCAAAGTTCTTCTGAGGTTCGTATATGCACTGTCAAGTTCTGATTGCAAATTAGGTACAGAAGAATTGATTAGCAAAGAAACGACAAGTTCTTCGTCTGGATATACAAATAAATTGGTGTAAGCACCCACTCCTTGCCCAATATGACCTATATAACCCATTTCATCAAGCTCTTGATTACACTGCCAACCTAAACCGTAATAAGTTGGTCTAGCCATTACAAATTGTTGCGTGAGTACTTCATCCCAAGTTGAAGGTTTTAATATACTTTGGTCTAAAGCCGCCTGACCCAATTTGATAACGTCTCTCGCGGTCGACAAATATCCTCCAGCTGCAATTTTATAGCTATTGTTAACCCTTGAGGCTCTTTTGTATCCATTTTTAGTTTTGGAATACATTTTTACTGTTCTTTTTTTCATTTCCTTAGAAAGGGTGTTTTTTGTTCCATCTTCAAAGGTCTGTGACATTTGAAGTACATCTAAAACCTCTCGTTGCACAAAACTCCCAAATGATTCTTTTGCTGCAATTTGCATGACTGCAGAAAGTAAGACATAGTTGTAGGAACTGTAATAGTAATCCGCTCCAGGAACAAATAATAGCGAATCATTTTTAAAAAGTGAGAGCCCCTCTTCTATACTAAATGCTTTGGTCGAGTATAATTCTTTGCCCTTATAAGAACGAATTCCTGAGGTATGTGTCGCTAAGTGCTTGATGTTAATATCAAAATTGTTTTTTGGATAGTGAGGAAGATATTCAAAAATAGATTCCTCAAGAGATAACATTTTTTTATCGATCATTCGACCCAAGGCTAAACCTGTTATAGATTTAGCAATGGAGGCAATTCTAAAAAGAGACGTTTCGGGAAGAACGGGATTGGAATTAAATCCTCCATATTTACCGAATGCCTTAGAATAAATGATTTCACCTTTATACTGTACTGCGCAACTCAAGGCTGGAACTTGTTTGTGCTCAGCAATTGCTTCTATTTTAGAATTAAATCTTTGAAGTGTGGATTTCATATTATTGCTGAAGGTCAGTAATGGCGTAATCTTTGGGAAATTTAATTGTTTAATCTACAAAATTGCTTGAATTTTTTCAATGTAATCTAACTTTTCCCAAGTAAACAATTCAACCTCTACTTCTTTAATTCCGTTGTAGTTTGATTTAAAAATCTTGGTGACCATTTTTGGCGTTCTACCCATATGGCCATAGGATGCTGTTTCTAGGTATATTGGATTTCTTAGTTTTAGTCTTTGCTCAATGCCATAAGGTGTCAAATCAAAAAGACCTGTAATTTTTTGAGCTAATTCTGAATCTGTAAAATTGGTATGATTTCGCCCATAGGTATTTAAACTTATAGAGGTAGGTTTAGCTACTCCAATAGCATAACTCAGTTGAACTAAAACCTCATCGCACACTCCAGCCGCAACTAAATTTTTAGCTATATGTCTAGACGCATAAGCAGCACTTCGATCTACCTTTGAAGGGTCTTTTCCTGAAAATGCTCCACCTCCATGACCTCCTTTACCCCCATAAGTATCTACAATTATTTTACGTCCAGTTAAACCGGTATCGCCATGTGGTCCACCTATAACAAACTTACCTGTGGGATTGATGTGATAAGTTATTTCTTTATTATGTAATTTTTGAATCTCACCAGGCTGTTTTGCTATGACTTTGGGAATTACAATTTCAATCATGTCTTTTCGAATCTGATTTAACATGCTTTCATCTGTATCCCAAGAATCATGCTGTGTGGATATTACAATAGAATCTATAGCAATGGGCTTGTGATTTTCATCGTATTCGAGGGTCACCTGCGCCTTTGAATCTGGTCGTAAGTAGTGAATTCTCTGTTCTTCTCCCTTTGAATATGCCTTTCGAATTCGCGCTAATTCCTTTAGAATTTCATGAGACAACACTAAGGCTAAAGGCATATACTCCTTAGACTCGTTTACAGCATAACCAAACATAATCCCTTGATCTCCTGCTCCTTGAGTTTCAGGAGTAGCTCGCTCTACACCTTGATTGATTTCAGAACTTTGTTCGTGAAGTAATGAAATTACCCCACAACTATCACCGCTAAATTTGTACTCTCCTTCGGTATAACCAATTTCATTGATATGCTTTCTAGCAATCTGCTGAACGTCCAAGTATATTTTACTCTTGACTTCACCGGCTAGAACTACTTGACCTGTGGTGACTAAAGTTTCGCACGCCACCTTACTCTCAGAATCATATGCCAAAAAATGGTCTAATAAAGCATCGCTAATTTGATCTGCAATTTTATCTGGATGGCCTTCGCTAACTGACTCGGAGGTAAAAAAATAACTCATGTGCGTCTACTAATTTCTTTCGTTTAGGCTAGAAGGGAATAAATGACTTTAAATAAGATTTTTTCAAATCAACTGCTTTAGCATTTTTAATGAGGTTGCAATCAGTCAAATCCCTCCTCAAGCGATGGTAAAAATACAAATAATGTATGTAATTATAAATTGTATTTGAGCTTAAAAACAATAAATCTAGGCTGAACTATGTATTGCGATGTATTAAAAAACAGTTCATTAAAACTATCTTGATTGAGGTTTCGATTATTTCCCAAATTTTTGGCCTCGAGAATAAATTCCCACTTACTGTCTTCTTTTTGAAAAGATAAATTTGCATTCAAAAAAGAGTAGGTGTTTGAGACAGTATCAGCTTTGTCGTAGTAATTGTAATAATCGTAATCTACTACTAGAATAAAATGCTTTAAAAACGCAGCATCGAATTTTAAATATGGTCTCTCTGTATAAAATATCGAATTCGTTGTACCTGTATTGTAATCGCTCACGGCAAAACGGTAGCCAATTTCAAGGTTAGGGGCATTTACAAAACTACTTCCTAGTGAAAGTAAATAATTATGATTAAAAGATTCAGAGTTTTGAGCTCTATCGTTTACCACATTAAACGTATTTGAATAATTCAACCCAGCTCGTGAACCGACCTTAATTCGACCAAAAGTTTGTTGGAAATTACCCGAAAAAGATGCGGACTCGTCTTGAAAATTCGAATTGATTGTTGTTCGAACTTGATTAATCCCACCGATAAGTGCTGAACTTTTTAAGGCATCTATTCTTTTATTATAGGACGCATTAAAAAATATATTTCGTTGAGAAAACATATTAAAACTGAAAAAACTCAAATTCAAGGAATGAAAAAGAGCAGACTCTAAATTTCTATTTCCAGAGAACAAAACATTGTAGTTATTAACAAGTATTCCTTCTGCAAAATTGTTTATGTCTGTAAAGGATCTTGTCACCCTGTAGTTTAAACGGATACTTTCAGATTGTTTGAATTGGTAGTTTGCAAAAAACTCAGGTAAAATATGAGTATAGTTTCGAGTTATTCGATTTCCTAATTGCTCATCGTTAGTGGTATAACGGTGAGCTAATAAGCCAGGATTAATGGTTAGGTCTCCGTACTTGGCCTTAAAATACAATCCTATAAAACGGTCTTTGAAATTGAACTCCACGTCATTTTTGAATTCCTCTGAGGTAAATTCAAGGTCTTGATTATTATCTAGCCATTGGAATATAGACGAATCAAACTCTTGAGTACTTTCAATCCCACCCAAGGTGATATTTAAATTTGTATTTGGAGAGGTAATTAAAAAATAATCCAATTTTAAATCAAGTCTTTTTGTGGTGACATCTTGCACCTGATTGATGTTGTAAAAATTTTGAGTTTGGTCAAAGGGAATAAAATTTAGAAAGGGTTGTTGTTCTCGTATACTTTGATAAAAAGGATCTTCCGTAGCATTTTCGGCTTTGATTTCTGCAGCTATAATGTTGGAGTCGTTCAACGTCCAATACAAATTAGATGATTGTGAAACAGTGACTGGTTTTTGATCCTGATTTTCTTCTATCACATCCGTTATTGTCGATACGGTAAGAGTATTACTCCGTTCTCTTTCTTTATTACTTCGCACCAAAACATCATACTCCCATTGAAAGTTATCTGATGGCTTAAAACGGCTTGAAAATTTTGCAATTCCAAGGGCGACATTTTGCGTATTATTGGTAGATACCGTTTCGAGTAAATTTGAACTGACAAACGTCCTTTGGGTTAATCGCTCAATTTCAGTCTCTGCATCTGAAAAAATACCAAATCCAGTTAGTAACCACTTTCTAGAGGGTTTATAAGAAAAGTTCAATGCCGCAAATTTCGAAACTACTGATTTTGCGGTATTATTTTGCGTAAGTGATAGCCCTAATCCAGCTGAAGTAGTGTTAAAATTTGTACCTGTATTTTGATTTGTTGCTCCTTTAAATCCTCCTGTAAAACTCCAATAGTCTCTCCCGCTAAAAGCAACCTCTCCGATATTATTAGCATCTGTTAAGACACTCAAGCTGTATTTAGGTGAATAATAAAACAATTTTGGATGTACACTATACCTGTCATTGTTTCCAAGCCCAGCACTTATTTCACCAAACCAAAACTTCTTTTTTCCTTCTTTAAGTTTGATGTTTAAAGCAATGTTGTCTTGATTGTTGGTTACTGAACTAAGCTGTGAAACTTCGGTGTAATTACGCAGCACCTCTACTTTTTTCAACGCATCTGCAGGTATATTTTTAGCTGCTAATTTTGAATCTCCATCGAAGAAATCCTCACCTTCAACCATCACCTTTGTGACTCGCTTACCCTCAACTTCTATTTGGCCGTCGTCATTAACTTCTACCCCAGGCAATTTATCTAATACATCTTCTAATTTCTTTTCTGTTCCACTTACAAAGGAGTCTGTATTATATACTATGGTATCTCCTTGTATTGTTATAGGGATTTCGTAGACTACCTCAACCTCATCTAAATTTTGAGGTTGTGACTCAAGAAAAACATCAAACAAAATATCTTGATCTTCTGTCGTTACATTGAATTCTTTTGGCTTAAATCCCAAATAACTAAACTTGAGCTGATAGGACGTTTCTGCCTTGAGATTTAACTTGTAATATCCTTGCGAATCACTTATTCCAAAAGATTCTAAAAGTTGTGACTCCCCATTTATGGCTACCACATTTGCAACCTCTAAGGGTAGTCCAATACTATCTGTAATCACACCTTCTATTTTGATTTGAGCAAAAGTCTGTAGACTGAGGAATATAACTAAGACAAAATAAATTTTACGCATTGTCAACCTAGTTTTGGATACGGATAGAAATTCCATTCCCTGCTCTGCCTCTTCTTCCATCTCCTGCTTTAAATTGCTCAGACATCTCTTCCATTTTATCAGCCATAATAGTGTTGTATTCCTGTTGAGTCACTTTCTTTCCTTTGGATGGTCTTTTTATCTTGTATTCGGTATCTTGATTTAATCGAATTTCAGAACAAAGTAATGAGGATCGACCATCGTTAATTTCAAGAATCAGACCTGGCAATCCCCAGTAATCATAAGGGCCGTGACTTACAGGAATTTCAGGAGTAAACCAGGCAGTTATTTCAGGATTTTCATCGACTCCAATTCTCGATAACAACCCTTGACGCCGTGGACGTTTTTTTGTTTCCGTACTGTCTTTTTCTTTCTTCGGTTTCGCATCTGCTTGCATCTGCTCAAAACGCTTGATTAAAACCGTATCTCTAACTCTTGTAGCCGTAGCTTTATAGCATGTATAGTTTCCAATCTTTTTAGTTTCAGGATGCATTTTCCACTCCCATTGAGGTAATTCGTCTTGTATTAAAAAAACTTTGCCGAAAAGTTCATTTTGGTTGAGATAAATTTTCTCCTGAATATTTTTGTAATAGGCTGAACCTGAACTCCCCATACCTGCAAAAACCATGCGCATTCTTCCTGCTGCTGCACCAGTTTTAAGTTGTTCTTGTTCTTTGTATGAAGATTCTTCTTGACTAAAAGACAACTCAAATGACTTCTCAGACATTTTCTTCATCCTTTCCATAATAATTTGTTTTTGAGCCGCAGGAATATTTCTTCCCTCTAAAGAAATTTCAATTTTAGATTTAGATTTATAAATGGCTTTTCCTTGAAGCTCTTGAGCAGATAAAAAGGGAAGGCTAATTAAGGTAAAAAAAAAGAATAAATTCCTCATAGTATCAATTGATTTAGATTTTAGACTCTAGGCAGAGAAAAAAGTTTAATGTCAAAATTTTATAACCGAACAAAATTAACGAAATTCACAGCTTAAAATTCTTTGCACATGCATATTGCGATCGCTGGAAATATTGGAGCCGGTAAAACAACTTTAGCCGATTTATTAGCCAAGCACTACAATTGGACACCGCAGTTTGAAGACGTAGTCGAAAATCCATACCTGAATGACTTCTACAACCATATGGAACGTTGGAGTTTCAACTTGCAAATTTATTTTTTAAATACACGTTTTCGACAAATTCTGAATATTAGAAAAGGTGATCAAACGGTGATTCAAGACAGAACTATTTATGAAGATGCTCATATTTTCGCTCCTAATCTGCACAGCATGGGGCTGATGACCAAAAGAGATTTTGATAATTACCAGGAATTGTTCAGTCTAATGGAATCTTTAGTACAACCTCCAGATATATTAATCTATCTGAGAAGCTCAATTCCAAACCTGGTCAAACAAATACATAAACGAGGTCGCGATTATGAAAGTGGTATCTCTATTGAATACTTGAGTAAATTAAATGAGCGATATGAAATGTGGGTAGAGAATTATACCAAAGGTAAACTCATCATATTCGACGTGGACGATTTGAATTTTGTAGATAATTCAGATGACTTAGGAAAAATTATCAACCGTATAGAAGCAGAAATCAACGGATTATTTTAATAAAAAAAGCCTAGAAAATTCTAGGCTTTTTTTATTTCGTAGGGCTTAACCTTAATTCAATCGAACTTCAGGGTGCTCCCTAGCAAGTATAACTTTTAGCTCTTCTTCAGAATTTGCTTTGTACTCCTTCTCTTTGATTTCAATTACACCATCAGTGTCTGTTTTTTCCATAACGGTGGCTACAAGCTCTCCTGATTCTACCTTCTCTACATCAACAGAAACAGTTTTAGCTATTTGTGTTATTTCCGCTTGTTGATCGGCGTTGTATGCACTTAAGTCTTCGTCTGCAACTAAACTCGGTGCGATAACCAATGCAACTACTGACATTAATTTCAATAAGATATTTAAAGAAGGTCCTGAAGTATCTTTGAATGGATCGCCAACGGTATCACCAACTACAGCTGCTTTGTGAGCTTCTGTACCTTTTCTACCATCGCTTTCGATAGTTTTCTTGGCATTATCCCAAGCTCCTCCAGCATTAGATTGGAAAATAGCCATTAATACACCCGCAGTAGTTACTCCAGCCAAAAGTCCTCCCAACATAGAGGCACCACCAATAAAACCAACGGCTACAGGAACAACGATAGCTAAAAGACCTGGAAACACCATTTCTCTTATAGAGGCTCTCGTGGAAATTTCCACACATTTGTCGTATTCAGCTACTCCGTCTGCTGCATCAAAAATCGCACGATCTTCTGGAGTTGCTTTTTCGATATCTGAATCGTATTTACGCATCACCTCTAAAGCTGCTTTTAAGGCTGGGATATCTCTAAATTGACGACGAACCTCTTCTATCATGGCCATTGCCGCTCTCCCTACAGCATTCATCGATAAGGCTGAAAAAACAAATGGAAGCATCGATCCCAATAAGAGACCCGCCATGATAGTCGGCTGTGACACGTCTATTGAGGTTACTTTAGCAGTTTTCATAAAGGCTGCGAATAAAGCTAAAGCAGTTAAGGCTGCAGAAGCTATAGCAAACCCTTTACCGATTGCTGCTGTAGTATTTCCTACCGCATCTAATTTGTCTGTACGCTCTCTAACTTCAGAAGGCAACTCTGCCATTTCAGCAATTCCTCCAGCATTATCAGAAATTGGTCCATACGCATCGACTGCCAATTGTATCCCAGTATTAGCAAGCATACCTACAGCTGCGATAGCAATACCGTATAAACCTGCAAAGTGATGTGAGACTAAGATAGCAGCAGCGATTAAGATAATCGGAATTGCAGTTGACATCATACCTACTCCTAAACCTGCAATAATATTTGTCGCAGCACCAGTTTCTGACTGTCTAACAATATTGTTAACAGGACGTTTACCTGTTCCTGTATAGTATTCCGTTACTTTTCCGACTAAGAGACCGGCAATCAAACCGGCAATAGTTGCATAAAATACTCCATTAGAGGAAAATTCTTTTCCACCTTCTACCCATGATTCAGGTAAAAATTCTCCAATTAAGAAATAAGAAGCGACCAGCATTAATGCAGCAGAACCAAACTCTCCTAAATTAAGTGCTGTTTGAGGATCTCCTCCTTCTTTAACTTTCACAAAGAAAGTTCCTATGATGGACATAATGATTCCAGCTGCTGCAAGCGCTAAAGGCAAATACACAGCTCCCAATCCATTAAATGATGCTTGAAATTCGGGTAAAACCACAAAAGAAGCACCTAAAACCATGGTACCTATGATAGACCCAACATAAGACTCGAAAAGGTCTGCGCCCATACCTGCCACATCTCCAACATTATCTCCAACGTTGTCGGCAATAGTAGCCGGGTTTAATGGGTGATCTTCAGGTATTCCAGCTTCTACTTTACCTACGAGATCAGCCCCTACATCGGCAGCCTTTGTATAAATACCTCCACCTACTCTGGCGAAAAGTGCAATTGAAGAGGCTCCAAGTGAAAAACCTGAAAGTACATTGAGTACCATATCGATTTCCCATCCCTGATTACTGTATAACATGAATAAACCACCAAGACCAAGAACACCCAATCCTACAACTCCTAATCCCATTACAGCTCCTCCTGCAAAGGCAACTTCTAGAGCTTTACTCAAAGAAACTTGAGCGGCATTTGTTGTTCTTACATTGGCTTTGGTTGCTACACGCATACCTATGAATCCAGCTAGTGCAGAACAGAAAGAACCTACAATAAAGGAAACGGCAACCATCCCATTAGATCCTGCCTCACTTTGACCTTTAAAATATAGTAGCACAGCCACTGCTGCCACAAAGACTGATAAAATTTTATACTCTGCTTTTAGAAAGGACATTGCACCATCTGCAATATTCTTAGCGATTCCCGCCATTTTTTCATTTCCGACTGCTTGCTTAGAAACCCAACTGTTTTTGACCAAAACAAATAGTAATGCTAAAATTCCAAAAGCCCATAAATAGGGAACTAATGCCTCCATAATATATATTTAGATT
>NZIQ01000086.1 GCA_002691685.1 Flavobacteriaceae bacterium
AATCTCAGAAGAAATAAAAATTATTATACGGCCTTGACCTTAATTGACCAGAACGGCGAGAAAGAACGTATTTTATTCGATTAAGATTTAATACTTTAGCGATTCAATCATTCATTTTGAAAATATCAACGGCATCCTTTATACTTTTTTGGTTACTAGGCAGTACTATTTTTGGTCAATCCAATGTTGAGCAAAGTAAACTTGACGCTTCAAAATATATACAACCGGCTGCACTTGTTGATAGCTTGACCAGTCTTGGCAGTAGTTGGACCAACGAAAATGGTCAAGAATATTTCTTTTTTAAAAGAACCGAATTTGAATCTTTGGCCTCTGAGATGAAAGTGAATTTAGTTCTAGGAGAACAATCCACTCTTAAAACTCAAGAACTTCAACAAGCTTTAAAAGTTGTACAGGACAGTATAAACTACTTGCGTCAAGAAGTCCAAGCGGAAAAAGACAAACAATTCAAAAAGATTTTGTTTTTTGGACAGGACGTTTCAAAATCATCTTTAACTATTATTGCCTATTGCCTTATAGTTCTTATTTCTCTAATTGCTTTTTATATGTACTATTCAAAAAAGTTAGAGAAAAAATATATTCGGCGTATACAAGATGGAAAAAAGCAGGTAGAAGTTGATTTTGAACAATACAAAAAATGGGCGCTCGACAAGGAAAAAGAGTTAACACAAGAATTATTTAAAGAAAAGCGCAAAAAGAAGTCATGATCAGCATCAGACCAGGAAATTTGGCTCTCATTGACCAAATGTCTGATTTATTTAATCAATATCGTGTTTTTTATGGTCAAAAAGACGATCTAAAAAAAGCTAGGTGCTTTCTTTTAGATAGAATTAGCTCGAAAGACTCTATCATTATTTTAGGGAGTGATCACAACAAGTTTGTAGGGTTCATGCAACTCTACCCCTCTTTTAGTTCTGTTCGTCTGCAATCAATTTATGTTTTGAACGACTTATATGTTCATTCAGCATATCGAAATAAAGGAATAGCGTCAGCACTGATCAATGAAGCCAAATCCATTTGTAAAACAGAAAAAAACGGAGGATTACAGCTTGAAACTTCTAAAATGAATAGGGCGAATCAATTATATAAAAAATTAGGATTTGATCTTATTGACGATACAAATTTTTACAGTTGGTCAGTTCAATAAAACTTGANNCATGAGAATAGATATTATTTCTGCNGCACCAGAACTTNTACAAGGNCCTTTTTCGGCNTCTATAGTNGCTAGAGCTNTAAAGGCTAAGCTGGCNNAAATACATATTCACGATTTNCGNGAATACGGCTCGGGTAATTACAGACAAATTGATGATTATCAATTTGGTGGTGGAGCTGGTATGGTTTTAATGGCNGAACCCTTNGATCAACTGCTCACCAAATTACATCAAGATCGAAGNTATNACGANGTTATTTATTTAACTCCTGATGGAGAAAAATGGAATCAGTCNAGCGCNAATCGNCAATCGCTGCAAAAAAACTTACTTTTTGTTTGCGGACATTACAANGGTATTGATCAAAGAATTAGAGATTTATGGATCACAAAAGAAGTNTCNGTTGGTGATTATGTGCTTTCAGGTGGAGAAATAGCAGCATGTNTATTAGCCGATAGNATTATAAGATTNATTCCNGGNGTTCTNAANNATTCAACCTCNGCGCTTGAAGACTCTTTTCAAAATANNTTANTGGCACCTCCTGTATACACTAGACCTTCNAATTTTAAAGGACATGAAGTTCCNAAANTTTTACTAAGNGGTAATTTNAAAGAAATTGAAAANTGGAGAGATGAAAAGTCTTTGGAAATCACCAGAAATAGAAGGCCTGATTTACTTGAAGGAGAATAATTTTTTAGAAATTTTGANATTGTCAATTCAAAATAAAAAACTACTTTTGCGGTCAATAAAAATTAAAGCATGGACGCTCTTATTAAGTACGTAGANGATCAANACGTTGANANGAAAGATTTTCCTGAGTTTAATTCAGGAGANACNATAACNGTATACTANGAGATCAAGGAAGGTGACAAAACNAGAACACAGTTTTTTAAAGGAGTCGTCATTCAAAAAAGAGGAAGNGGATCAACACAAACATTTACTATNCGTAAAATGTCAGGNACTGTTGGAGTTGAGCGTATATTTCCAGTNAACATGCCTGCACTTCAAAAAATTGAAGTNAACAAAAAAGGAAAAGTAAGAAGATCNAGAATTTTCTATTTCAGAGGATTAACNGGTAAAAAAGCACGTATTAANGAAATANGAGGNTANAGCCTTNTTCATAAGTATCAATCTTAAAGCCTTGNAGTGTATTTTCATTTCAAGGCTTTTTTTTGAGTTGTATCTTTGCACAGCCAAANNACAATTTATACCAACAAAACACACAAACTAATGACAAAAATATTTTATACCAAAACTGACGAAGCACCTGCATTAGCAACACAGTCATTATTGCCTATAATTAAATCTTTTACCGCTTCTTCTGGAATTACCTTTGAATTGAAAGACATCTCATTGGCAGGACGAATATTGGCGTCATTTTCCTCTTTTCTAAAACCACACCAACAAATTGAAAANGCNTTAGACCAGCTAGGACAAATTGCAAAAACACCGGAAGCCAATATCATTAAGTTACCAAATATTAGTGCCTCTATTCCTCAATTAAAAGCAGCNATAAAAGAACTTCAATCAAAAGGTTATCAGCTGCCAGATTATCCCGACCAACCTTTGACAGGTGAACAAAAAGAAATNAAATCGATTTATGACAAAATAAAGGGAAGCGCTGTAAACCCAGTNTTAAGAGANGGTAATTCAGATCGTAGGGCACCAAAAGCAGTGAAAAATTTTGCCAAAAAACANCCACACAGCATGGGTGAATGGAGTGTCAATTCAAAAACTAAGGTTTTGACAATGGNANGTGATGATTTTCGCTCTAACGAAAAATCAGTNACAACTACCAAGGAGACCTCGATAAAAATAATTCTCAAGACCTCATCAAGAAGNAAAGAGATTATTCTGAAANATGCTATAGCACTTCAAAAAGGAGAGATTATTGATGCAACAGTAATGCGNAAANANGCCTTANTGACATTCTTTAAGGANGCATTTCNANAAGCTAAAGCCTCTGATGTTTTNCTTTCTCTTCANATGAAAGCGACTATGATGAAGGTTTCTGATCCNATTATTTTTGGNCATGCCATATATGTCTACTTCAATGAAGTATTTNNCAAGTACAAAGAAGAATTTGATGATATTGGNTTAANTCCTAATGAGGGTCTCAATNCAATGCTCAACCGNATAGAAACCATACAAGATATTCAAACNAAAGCAAGTATTTTNAAGGATATTGAAAGNACCCTCGAAAATCAAGCTGATTTGGCGATGGTAAATTCNGACAAAGGNATCACTAACTTTCATGTACCATCTGACATTATTATCGATGCATCCATGCCCGCNATGATNNGGAATTCTGGNAAAATGTGGGATAAAGCGGGNAATGAACAAGACACCATTGCCGTAATTCCAGATAGTAGTTANGCNGGCATTTATCAGGCTACCATTGACTTTTGTAAAAAACACGGAGCCTTTGATCCTCAAACCATGGGAACTGTNCCNAANATTGGCTTAATGGCNCAAAAAGCTGAAGAATATGGNTCACATGANAAAACATTTGAAATNCCNGAGGAAGGCGAAGTTCAAGTAGTNAACAANCAATCNGGAGAAATTTTAATTTCACACCAGGTTGAGCAAGGTGATATTTGGAGAATGTGTCAAGTAAAAGATGCNCCNATCAAAAATTGGATAGAACTTGCCATTAANAGATCGACTTTAAGTGAAACTCCTGCNNTTTTCTGGTTAGACGAAAACAGAGCTCACGATCAAGAATTAATTAAAAAAATCGCAGATTATAAAANTAAAATTGAAGCCGCCTCGGTGGATATTCAAATCATGTCACCAATAAAAGCTACCGAATATACATTNGAAAGGCTGCGAAAAGGAGAAAANACAATTTCNGTNACAGGAAATGTACTAAGAGATTATCTCACGGATTTATTTCCCATTTTAGAACTTGGTACTTCTGCTAAAATGCTTTCAATTGTACCCTTAATGAATGGAGGAGGTTTGTTTGAAACNGGAGCTGGAGGGTCTGCACCCAAACACGTAGAACAATTTTTGTCNGAAGGACATTTGCGATGGGATTCTTTAGGAGAATTTTTAGCTTTAGANGTAGCTCTTGAACATGAAGCTCTNAAAAANAATGACCAACGACTTANTGTTTTGTCTGAAACTTTNGGNAACGCCATTGAAAAATTACTAGAAAACAACAAAAGNCCCCAAAGAAATGTGGGAGAATTAGACAANAGAGGTTCTCANTTTTANCTNGCGTTATTCTGGGCAGAAGCNTTAGTCAATCAAAATAGAGATGNTNNCTTGAGCAATGAATTCAANGAANTATTTAGCAATTTATCTCAGAATGAAAAGGAAATCNTGAACCAAATTAATNCCGCACAAGGACAGAATTGTTCTATCGACGGTTATTATTGGCCAATNAATGATAAAACCAGANATTTNATGCGNCCTAGCGCNTTGTTCAATGAGATTATTGACCNTATGTAATTATGAAATCGTTTAAATACATATTCTACTTGTTTCTAANAATAGCCTGTGAAGAAGTTNTTGAAATTGATCTTCCAAANACAAANNCGGCNTTGGTTGTTGACGGNTTTATTAAAATTTCAAAAGAAAACGCTANTNTNGAAAGTGGAATTATACTGTCAAAAACNAATGGNTTTTACGACANNACNATAGAATATGTAAATANTGCAACAGTCCGTATTATTGANATTNTTCAAAACTCCTCGTATGAAATTACTCAGTCGAGTNCAGGAGTTTACGACNTAGGCTTCCCAGAATTNGAAGTAGACAAAGAATACGAANTNCAAATTATNTATGAAGGAGAAGAATANAGCTCTACNTCTACTTACGTGCCCTCAGCTTNNATTAATGACATCGAAATTAATGGAGNNAGTTTGTTTGATGANGAGCAAACNNTGTTAATTGTAAANTTGACCAATCCACCGAAAGAAAGAAACTTTTATTTAGCCGATTTTTCATTTGGAAATTTAGCAGTTATNCAAGATGANTTNTACGAAAATCAAGAAGTNGCTTTTCCTTATTTNTTAGAANNAAAAGATTTAACCGANCTTGAAGTTCAAATCGTTGGTATAGATNGNAATTTCTTCATTTANCTTNCTCAACTTATAGATCAATCCTCAGANAATGGAAATTCAAGAGGAAATCCTTTTGGAACTCCACCTTCAGAATTAACNGGNAACATTCGTAACAACACTANACCTAATCAGCAAGTATANGGTTACTTTTCGATTAGTCAATTTGATGCTGAAATCATAGAATTTACCACCGAATGAGAAAGTGTTTTATNATAGGTTTATGTCTTTTATTTAGTGGTCTNTGTAAAGCCCAAGAATCTNAACTNACCNTNGANGTANNTGTTATTGACACTTCAGACAAACCGATTTTAGGNGTTAGCGTNTATCTCAAAGAATTAAAAGTTGGAGGTTANACGAATGAANACGGNAATACATTCATCGAAGCTCCTAAAGGAAGATACGAGTTGATTATAGAATCNTTGGGATATGAAAATATCAATCAGAGAATCAATTTAAATCAAGATTTGCGATTGAATTTTAAATTAAATGAACAAATAGAAACATTAGATGAGGTNNTNGTGGAAGGTAATTTAGAACTCTTTGACCCANAAATGAGTGTNGAAACAATAGATTANGGAATTATAAAAAGAACACCTGCTGTTCTTGGNGAGTCTGANCTTATTCAATCCCTAATCCTTNTACCNGGAATTACAGATGCNGGTGAATCTACTGGNGGATTCAACGTNAGAGGTGGTGNTNCNGATCANAATTTGATTTTAATCGATGGNGTNCCNATTTTCTATGCTTCTCATCTCTTTGGNTTATTCTCCATTTTTAATACTGAAATTATTGACGANGTAAAATTATTNAAAGGAGGTATACCCGCCAATTACGGAGGNCGNATNTCATCTGTNTTAGATGTTCAACAAAAAAGTCCAGANAAATCTAAGACCCGNCTAAGAGCAGGAATTGGAATTTTAGCTTCNAANGCAGTNNTAGAAACCCCTCTTNTATCAGACAACACATCATTACTNTTAGGAGCTCGAAGCTCATATGCACACTGGTTTCTTCCTTTNTTAGANATTGANAACAAAGCATATTTTTACGATTTNAATGCTAAAATTGAAACNANAATCAATGCAAANAATCGTTTGTCTATNTCCTCTTATTACGGAAGAGATTATTTNAATATTAGNAACAGNTTCATNAATGCNTATGGAAATCAACTTATTGGATTACAGTGGGATCATGAAAACGATAANGGNAAAAAAACAAGGTTGAATCTNTATCANTCTAAGTTATANTATGATTTAGAATTNGATTTTGTTGGNTTTAAATGGGATTCTGGAGTTAATACCCTTGCTNTTCAATACGACGANGANTTTTNAGNNNNAGAAAAGGNNAAATTNAATATAGGCGTTTCTCACAATGAATATNTTTTTGANCCNGGAAGTATTCGACCCAACAGAACAGATTCTCAAATCGTAGAAAACNAATTAGCCAANAAATANGCGTCAGAATCTGCNGNATATGTNGCNGTAGAACATACGATTTCAAAATCTGTNAANGCNAATTANGGNTTGAGATTCAGTTATTTNNATAGNAAAAANCAAGANGCTTGGTTNNTNTANGATAATGATGAACCCNTNTTNTACGANAGNAATTTTCGNNGATATATNGAAGCNGAAGCCNTTGACACCTTNAATCAAAAAGGCGAAGGNTCATTAAAAAAATTCTACAACCTAGAACCAAGNCTNGGTNTNTCNNTTAAAACNTCTGAAAACAGTTCTTTNAAANTAAGTGCAACACGCATNGTACAATACCTTCATCTTTTAAGNAANGCCAACGCGCCTACNCCTNTNGACGTATGGGCNCCTTCTGGACCTTTTATNGATCCACAAATNGGAATACAATACGCCCTTGGGTACAACAAAAAAGCCTTTAAAAAAGCTCTTGATTTNAGNGTTGAAACCTATTACAAAACNGTNGATAANCGCATNGATTACATCGATGGNGCCGAACTCATTGCAAACGANGCTGTAGAGCGAATAATTCTATCTGGAATATCNNGAGCATATGGTGTAGAGTTATTACTTGAGAAACGAAGAGTAACCGAGCGTTTTAATGGGTGGATTGGTTATACATGGTCTAAATCAGAACAACTCACAACAGGAAGAAATNATGGGGCAATTGAAGGTGCGGAAGTTGAAAAAGGAATCAATAACNGAGCNTGGTATCCTACTCCGTANGACAGGCGACANGANTTAGAAATTTCNGGTCAGTACAAATTATCTGAGCGAATTAATCTTTCTGGNAATTTTGTNCTCAGATCAGGTCTGCCNTCTAATTTNCCCAATGCTAAATTTACTTTTCAAAATCTGACCATACCAGTCTTTGGNGGACGAAATCAAGACCGTCTACCTGCATATCATCGCCTAGATTTCGGTCTNGAACTTAAACGNAAAAAGAACAAAAATAATATTGATCGNTTTTGGAGGTTTTCCGTTTATAACCTTTACAACCGAATGAATGCATTTTCGATTGGATTTAGAAGAAATGCAGAAACAAGTGCTAATGAGGCCATCCAAACTTCTGTTTTCGGAATTATACCGTCTGTATCTTATAATATTAGTTTTTAGCCTAATAAAAGAAAACATAGTAAAATAAAGCTCATAGCCACTATACCTTGCACCGCAGTAGCCAACGAATGTGTTCGTAAGGCATTACTGGTATTAAGATCTCCAAACTTAGACACTACCCAAAAGTAGGAGTCATTTACATGAGAAAAGGTCATTGCTCCAGCTCCAATACTCAAAACAACAAAAGTTTTTGCCAATTCTGTATCTAATCCCAAAGAGGGTAAAAGTGTAACAGCCAAGGATGAAGTCGTTAAAATAGCCACCGTGGATGAACCTTGAAGCGATTTAAAAAATGCTGAAACACCAAATATCAAGAGTAATCCCATTACTGGTGGGAAATAAGAAAATGAAGCTGCATTTACCTCAAGACCTTGTCCAATAACAGCTCCAAAAGCCCCTCCAACTCCTGTAACTAATAAAACAGGTCCTGCTTTTTGAAATGCGTTTTCAACCCAATTAACACGTTTTTGAGCACCCTCTCTCCTAGCTAACCACATAATCCATAAAACCCCAATAAATAAAGCAATAGTTGGGTTTCCTATAAATTTTATGAATTGAACAATGGCCAATTCACCTGCTTCAATTCGATTAGCCAGAACCCCTAGTCCTATCAAAAGCAAAGGAGCTAAAATAGGCCCCACACCAGACAATGAAGGTTTAACCATTGATTTTTCTTTTTGTGGTTCTAATTGTTCACTTTTATCGCTTTGTTTTACTGCATATAAGTAACCCGTTAAACTAGTGATCAATCCAATGACAAGACCACCCACCATCACTTGTATAAAATTAGCTTCAATTAGAGTTATAGCCGCCAAGGGGCCAGGTGTCGGAGGAACAAAAACATGTGCAGCATACAATCCAGTAGACAGCGCGACAATCAACACCGTTTTATTTAAACGATATCTATTGGCTATGTTCTTGATTAATGAAGACAAGACAATAAATCCTGAATCGCAAAAAACAGGAATAGCAATGATAAATCCGGCCAAATTAGTAATCAAAGCCGTCTTTTTAGTGCTTTTTTTCTTACCATCGAGCAGGTGTATAATAAGCGCCTCTCCCAAACCCATTTTTTCAAGAAAAACACCTATGATCGTTCCAAAAGCAATAATTAAGCCAATAGAACCCAAAGTTTTTGAAAATCCTTTGGTAATTACTTCAATGGTTTCGACAGCGCTTAAGGAGAATACTTGAGCGACAAATAAAGATGCCATAAATAAAACCACAACTGGGTTCCATTTCAGGCGAACAATACCAAATACAATAAAGAAAATACAGAGTACAAGAAGAAAAATCATAGTTAGTTATCAGTGTTGTAACTGAAAAATACTAAAAGCTAGATGACTCTTGCAAATAAAATGTAATTCGTAATAAAAAAATTAATTAATTTTTGTAGTCACAATGTCTTGCACCCTTACCTGAACCATAGCATTGACTAATTCAGCATTTTGATCCGTAAATTCTGTTGTTTCTATACTTAGTATTGAACCGGTAGTAAGATTTGGATAACTGATTTGTGCCTCTTGCTCAGTAAGTTCAATAAGCACTAACTCTTCAGTTGAAGCGCTTTTTACGAATGGTCTGAAATTAGAATGATTGGACATATCGAAAAAAGAATTCAACACCTCCTCAGATACATTCGCGTTGTCATACAACATGACATCATCGGATTTCCTATAATACAAACCGTTGAGCTCACATTCAACGGCTGAACTGCTTTCTAAGCACGAGTCAAAATTCCAATCATTAGAAAAATTTATACTGCCCTGAGGTGAATTGAGGACTTTGATATAACGAATACGCTCCCATGCCCTATAGGGTTTATCACATACAATAAAAGGTGTTATTACAGAGGGGAATTCTTGATTAAAATCAATAACTAAAGTATCAAGCGCTAACCAATTTCTACCGTAATCACGTCTTTCTTCTAATTCACAGGTCTTGTCTTCATATCCAAAAAAAGGATCATCTAAATTTTGCTTTTGTACATATTCTCTTTTCGCTGTAATAGTGAGATTAAAACGCTCAACTTGCGGATCGTCTTCGGGTAAAGGCGAATCTGAACCTTCACTACAAGCAATCAGTATCAAAAGAAAAAACACAGATACTATTCTACTATTCCAATAAGGCATCTTTGTTTTGTTTAATTAATTAATAAAAATGATAAACAAAAGTAAGTAATTTTATCTAAAATTTTTCAAAGCCTTTTTTAACGCTAGCGAGAGTAAATCAGAGGCATCGCTCATATTACGTTCTAATTCCCAATTAGGATTGGCAATTTCATAGGCATAATCAAAATCATCAATATCTTTCGAAATTCTTCCAAAAAAACCAAGGAGTGACAATTCATGCCTTTTACAAAAATCGATGACATGACTAACCCATTTTCCTTGTAAACTTTGAGCATCAAAATGGCCTTCTCCGGTTATAACCAGATCAATATTTACACTATTAGCAAGCTCATCAAGCGCATTTAACTCAATCATAAATTCACCGCCTTTAAGAAGTTTTGCATTTAAAAAAGTGAGTAGGCCGTAACCTATTCCGCCAGCTGCACCCGCACCAATATTTGTTTTTTGATTTGACGTTATCAACTGATTTTCAGCAACTTGATTTAGTTTGTTTAATCCTTTTTCTAAAGCAATCACCTCATTCTTATGAAGCCCTTTCTGAGGTCCGTAAACCGATGTTGCCCCAGATTTTCCAAGGAGAGGGTTTTCCACATCACAAATACCATAAAATTGTATTCCTGTAAATTCTTTCACAACGATGCGTTCTATATGAATCAAATTAGCAGCTATTGGTGTTAAGGGCTTATTATTGAGGTCTAAAAATTGAAATCCTAGAGCACCCAACATTCCAATACCTCCGTCATTTGTGGCACTTCCACCAAGCCCGATGTAAATATGTTTCGCTCCGAGTTCAATTGCTTTTTTTAATTCTAGTCCAGTTCCATACGATGAAGAGTGTACTGGTTTTCTGTTTTTTAGCGGTATTTGTTGCAAACCACTTGACTTGGCTACTTCTATGAAGGCGGTGCCCCCTTGAACTAAAATTTCACTTTGAATGGGTTCACCTAAAGCATTGACTGAGTCTACAGGTATCCTTATTGCTTCTTCCTTATTATGCGCAATGGCATCTAAAAACCCATCTCCTCCATCTGAAATTAGATAAGAAAATGTTTTTACATTGTCGTAATTTTCATTGAGCGCCTTTACACACAAATCTATAATCTCAGCAGAACTTAAAGACTCCTTAAATTTGTCAGGGATGATAAGTATATTTTTCAACTTTAAATACGAGTTTAATGCAAATTTCAGATAAAATATTACATGGACTTAAAACACTAGCAAGAACGATAATTTTTATGATACTAGCTCCAATTGTTTTGTCTCAGGCTTTCAAGAATACCGGTCATCCCATGTTTATACCTGTGTTAATTGTAGGTATCTTCCTTTTTTTATTGGCTCTATACTTTGGGTTTAAAGGAGTAAACCGGATTGTTCAAGGCATCTTTGATAAAGATTAGTCCTTTTTAGCCAAAGACCATTTTTCGTAGCACTTTTGATAATCAATTGATATCGCAGCCTTTTGGCTGTTGATCACTCCTTGAGAAAAGCCAATTTGTAATATATTCTCAATTAAATAATCCTCGTATTCCTCGTAAGGATCGTAAATGCGTTTTAATGACATATCAAAAAGTCTTGCTGTTGTTTGATATAAGAACGCCCTTAAACCGTTCCTGTACTCTTTAACTAAATTAAATGCACTTATGCCCGTTTGCCTATACACCAATCGAATTAGAATTCTTCCTTCAGATCTCGTTAGTTTTTTTAAATCTGCTGTGAGCTCCTCAGCTAAAAACTTTTCTAATTTCCTAGTATAGGCTTTTTTCTTAGACTTTCTATTGATTTGATTAAGTCTGTTGTCTAGGCTATCTAATCGGTTAGCAGCCATCTCTGCATAAGGATAAACCTTGAGCACTCTTTTACGAATAACATAGTAACGATACCACTCTTCTCTTGATTTAAACCTGGGTTGCGAAAATAATTCAACCTCGTCTAAACTGATGGCATCAACAAAGGTCGAGTCTTGACCTGCAATTCTAATCTTATAATCCTCTTGAGCTACTAACTGTAAAAATCCAAATGAAGAAAACAAAAAAAACAGCAAACACGATTTCGGAACTACTCTCATAGAAAAATCACACATTACATATTTTCTGCAAAGAAAAACCATTATATCTTAGCTAAGTTATTTAAAATGTTAAGTCAATGACAAAATCGCAAATTCTAAATAAATCAGCACTATTCTTTTTTGAAAAATACCTCAATAACGCCTCTCCAACAGGATATGAGGCTCAAGGTCAAAAATTATGGATGGATTACCTAAGACCTTATGTAGATGAATTTATAACCGACACTTATGGTACAGCGGTTGGTGTAATCAATCCAAAAGCAGAATACAAGGTGGTAATTGAAGGACATTCAGATGAAATATCGTGGTATGTAAATTATATCTCTGACAATGGACTGATTTATGTAATTCGAAATGGGGGGAGTGATCATATCATCGCACCATCAAAATGGGTAAATATTCATACGAGTAAAGGAATTGTAAAGGGTATTTTTGGTTGGCCTGCAATCCATACGCGTAAAGATGGTAAAGAAGACACTCCAAAACTCGACAATATTTTTATTGATGTAGGGGCTAAAGACAAAAAAGAAGTAGAGAAAATGGGGGTACATGTCGGTTGTGTTATCACCTATCCAGATAATTTCCAAATACTCAATAAAGATAAATATACGTGCAGAGCCATTGACAATAGAGCTGGTGGTTTTATGATTGCACAAGTAGCAAGGCTACTCAAAGAAAATAAGAAAGACTTGCCATTCGGATTGTACATAACCAATTCTGTACAAGAAGAAATTGGACTTCGAGGTGCTGAAATGATTACCCAACGCATCAAACCGAATGTAGCTATCGTTACAGATGTCTGCCATGACACTTCAACACCTATGATTAATGTTAAACGCGAAGGAGAAATCAAAATAGGAAAAGGACCTGTTATTTCATATGCTCCAGCAATTCAACATAATTTAAGGGATCTTATCATTTCTACTGCAGAAAAAGAAAAAATACCTTTTCAAAGGCTAGCGTCTTCAAGATACACAGGAACTGACACAGATGCATTTGCCTACAGCAATGGCGGAGTAGCCTCTGCTTTAATCTCTTTACCCTTAAGGTACATGCATACAACAGTTGAAACAGTGCATAATGATGACGTGGCAAATGTGATTAAACTGATTTACAACACAGTTCTAAATATTGAAGCAGGGGAAGATTTTTCTTATTTCAACTAAAATTCAGCAGTAATAAAAGCTTGTATTCCTTGTATATCTAAACAAGAATACACTTTTTGTTCTCCTGAGTGCATGTTTTTCAAAATTACCGTATCATTGGCACTTTCTGTTGAACCAATCATTATGGCCACGGCTGCATTTTTTTTATCGACATACTTAAACTGCTTTTGCAATTTCGCAGCAGTTGGATAGCAGTCAATTACAAGATTTAGAGCACGTAACTGTTGAGCCAATTTTAATGATTTTAGCATTTCTTCATGCCCAAAATTAAGAACGACAGCATTTACCTTTTGGTCTAAAGCTGCCGGAAAAAGGTTAAGTTCTTCAAGGACAAGTGCAATCCGATCCAATCCGAATGAAATACCAACACCACTCATATTCTTTAGTCCAAATGGAGCCGTGAGGTCATCATAGCGCCCTCCACCCCCAATTGAACCGATTTTTACCTCTTTTGGTGGAGTAACCTCAATAATAGTTCCTGTATAATAATCGAGACCTCTAGCCAAGGTAATGTCGAAAATGAGTTCTGAAGTTTGTAAACCTAATTGAATGACTTGTTCAAAAACAAAAGAAAGTTCTTCTAATCCTTCTTTACCTATAGATGAATTGCCCAACAAATCAGTTAAATACTCCAGTTGTTTTCTCCAATCCCCACTCTGTTCTAAAAATGGTCTTATCGACTCCACTGCTTCAGAGCCGAATCCTTTTGAGTTCAATTCCTTTAAAACCCCCTCTTGACCGATTTTATCCAATTTATCTAAACTAACGGTAAAGTCGATTAAACGATCAGAAATTTGCAAAATATCTGCAATTCCCGCTAGAATTTTTCGGTTGTTTACTCTTATACTTGTTCCTGAAATATTTAAGTCATCAAAAATACCATCGTACAACATAATAAACTCCACTTCTTGAATTAAAGAATCAGAACCAATAGCATCTGCATCACATTGAAAAAACTCTCTGAACCTACCCTTTTGCGGGCGATCTGCTCTCCAAACAGGTTGAATTTGATAACGTTTAAAAGGCATAACCAATTCATTCTGATTCATCACCACAAAACGAGCAAAAGGAACGGTTAAATCATATCTTAAGGCTTTCGATGAAATTTGATGAGTTAGTTCGTTGCTTGTGGTCGAGGCTAAAGAATCTTTATCAATTTTACTCAAATAATCTCCAGAGTTGAGTATTTTGAAAATTAGGCGATCACCCTCTTCACCATATTTACCCATCAGAGTGCTTACATTTTCGAGTGAGGGTGTTTCTATTTGGTCAAAACCAAAACGCTCGAAATGTGTTTCGATAGTGCGAATAATATACTTCCTTCTCGAAAGTTCTTTAGGAGTAAAATCTCTTGTGCCTTTTGGAAGTGATGGTTTTTGTGCCATTTTGCTTGTTAATTATCTATCAATTGAGCAAACCATTCATACAAATCTCCTTTTGTAATGCTTGCTCCTTTTTCAATAAGTTCAAATTTATCCAAATTTGGATTATCACTGTATTTTTTTGTCGCTGTTAAATACTCAACTGCATCGTCTTGGTAATTTTTTTTAAACCATTCAAAACCAGAGGCTGAACTCAAATCAATTCTAGGATTAAATACTTTAATTGCAATCAAGTGCATACCATCTGCCTGGAGCTTGAACAAATGTATGTGTTGAGCCGAAATTTGTTCCAAGTATTTCAGACTACTCAGGACTCCTTTCCAAATTAAATCACTAAACTGATCTAAATGCTCATCCACTTGATCTAAACGAGTTTCCTTGTATTCAGTCCACATATTTGAGGTGATTCCTTGTACCGACAAATAATTGATGAATTCGTCTGACAGCGATTCAAGTTGTTCTTTTGTTAGTCTTCTGTATTTCATATATAAAAAAAAGGGGCACTAGGCCCCTTAAACATAAAAATAAATTTATTTACTTGGCTTCGGGCACAACTTCGAAATTCAAATTAGCCATCACCTCTCGGTGCAACCTAACTTGAGCAGTATATAAACCTGTTCTTTTTACAGATCCACCCTGAACCAAAATATATTTTTTATCAATAGTTTCATTCTGCTTAGATAAAGCTTCGGCTAAATTCATACTGCTAACTGAACCAAACAACTTGTCTCCAACTCCCACCTTAGCGAAGATCTTGAGTGATAATTGATTGATTCGATTTGCAACTTCTTGGGCGTCAGCTATAATCTTTGCTTCCTTGTGAGCTCGCTGCTTTAAATTTTCTGCATGAACTTTTTTAGCAGAGGCAGTAGCTAGGACAGCCAAACCTTTTGGGATTAGAAAGTTTCTTCCATACCCATTTTTGACCTCAACGATATCATCTTTGAATCCGAGGTTCTGTACGTCTGATTTTAATATAATTTCCATAGTACGCTCTATATTATTTTAACATATCGCCAACATACGGCATTAATGCCAAATGTCTTGCTCGTTTAATTGCTTGTGAAACTTTTCTCTGATATTTCAAAGAAGTACCTGTCAATCTTCGAGGTAATATTTTACCTTGCTCATTTACCAATTTCATCAAAAAGTCTGGGTCTTTGTAATCAATATACTTGATTCCTGATTTTTGAAAGCGACAATATTTTTTTTGTTTTTGGGTATCTATTTTAAGCGGTGTTAAATATCTGATTTCACCGTCTTTTTTTCCTTTAGCTTGTTGATCTAATGTTGACATAATTAAGCGGTTTTATTTTTTTTTCTTCTTTTTTCAGCCCACTCTACTGCGTATTTATCTAACTTAACTGTAAGATAGCGCATGACTCTTTCATCTCGTCTGTACTCTAATTCAAAGTCAGTGATGCTTTCAGCTGATCCAGTAAATTCAATTAAGTGATAAAATCCACTTTTTTTGTTTTGGATTGGATAGGCCAATTTTTTTAGGCCCCAATCTTCTTTAGCCACAATTGAGCAACCTTTTCCTTTGAGAAAGTCCTCAAACTTTTTTACTGTTTCCTCTATCTGTGTTTCTGATAGAACGGGATTTAATATGAAAACAGTTTCATAATTATTCATAATATGTTTTTTAAAATGAGTGCGAAAATAACAAAAAGATAACAGATATAGAAATAAATATCTTATCCTAGATTTATACTTTTTTTTAAATCTTTGCGTTATAGTTTTTATAACCCTTTAAACAATTCGACTAAGGAGTTGCAAAAGCAGTTCTGAAGTCCGTAAAAGAGTATAAACCATGAAATTAAAAACTATTATTGTTGATGATTCAACTATGCAGAGAATGGCGATTTCCAAACTCGTAAGCAAACACCCACAATTGAATCTAATTGCAGAGTACAGCAATGCAATTGAAGCTAGGAATGCGCTTAAAAATTATGAAATCGACCTTATATTCTTGGATATTGAAATGCCCATAATCAATGGTTTCGATTTATTAGAGGCTCTCGACAACCCACCGCAGGTCGTTTTAATTACTGGTAAAACAGATTATGCTTTAAAGGCATTTGATTATGACGTAACCGACTACCTGCACAAACCAATAACTCCAACTCGCTTTGATGCCTCCGTTCGAAGAGTAATGAGTCGAGTGCAAAGCAATACGATTAACGAAGAAAATGAAGAACACATTTTTGTCAAAAGTAACTTGAAGAAAAAGAAAGTTTTCTTAAATCAAATCAAATGGGTTGAAGCCTTAGGTGATTACATTAAGTTAGTAACCGACGAATCAAACGTGGTCATCCTCTCAACAATGAAATCTTTTGAAAGACAACTGCCGGAAGATAAATTTCTTAGAATTCACAAATCTTACATTGTCAACCTAGACCGAATTCAACGCTTCAATTCTAAAAATGTCGAGATTGAAAATCACTCAATACCATTGAGTAGAAACAAAAAAGTCGCCTTAACCGAAGCACTGACAAGCATTTAAATATGATCTATGTGATACGCTAAACGAACACCTTGAAACGTTCCAACAGCGTTAAAAGAATTTTCCATTCTCTTGAGTTGCTTGCGAAGATGCAGTGAGTTTCGATCTGTCTGTATCTTAATTACAATATTCTGCAAATACCAGTTTCTAATGCGACTAACCACTGGAGCCTGCGGCCCCAGGATCTTTATACCTGGAATTCGTTTATAGGCAGAAACGAGATATTGAGCAGCTCTAAGGTTAGCTTCAAAATTTTTTGATTTTGTTTGAATTCGAATGATTTTGACGTGCGGCGGATATTGAAACTGTATGCGCTCATTTAGTTCAGAAGATGTTATCGCATTAAAATTATAATCTACCGCCCATTGAAGTACAGGGTGATGAGGGTCAAAACTTTGTGCATAAAGCATAGCATCCCCTTCTACTGAATCACTTCGTCCTGCCCTACCGGCTAATTGAATTAATCTTTGAAAGGCCCATTCGTGGGCCCGATAATCCTGATAAAACAAAAGTTGATCAACATTGACCACGGCTACCAATCCTACATTTAAAAAATCAATCCCTCGACTTAAAACCTGTGTACCCACAAGCATGTGAATTTCATTTCTGTTGAAGGCTTCAATAATTTTCATTCCAGTATCCTTTCTTGAGCTACTTGAACGATCAAATCGCTCAATAGTATAGTCTGGATAAAGTTCTTTTAATTGCATTTGAATTTGCTCTACCCCTATACCTTTGTGATCTATTTGATCTGATTTACAGACGGAACAGGTTCGTTTAATTTCCTCTTCAAATCCACAATAATGACATATTAAAGCTTGTCGATGTTGATACAGTGTTAATTTTACGTCACAATTTGGACATTCTGGACTATGACCACAGCTGTTACATTGCGTAAAACTAGCATAGCCTTTTCTGTTTTGAAAAAAAAGCACTTGATTTCCATTAGCTAAGACCTGATCAACTTTAGACAATAATTCTTTTGAAAATACGCCTTGCATTTGTTTCTTCTTATAAGCATTTTTTAAATCAACCAAATAAATACCAGTTCTAGGTCTACGACTATAGGAGATATCTAAACTTACCTTGGCAAATTTGTTTTGGGTTTCGTCTTTGTGATTCGCCTTCCAAAAAACATCAAAAGAAGGTGTAGCTGTACCTAGTAAAGCAGAAGCATTCATCATTTTAGACAGATATAGTGCAGCGTCTCGTGCATGATATCTTGGTGAGGGGTCTTGTTGTTTATATGACTGTTCGTGTTCTTCATCTACAACAACTAAACCTAAATTTTTAAAGGGCAAAAAAATTGAAGATCTCGTTCCGATAACAATAAAGGCTTCATCTGAAGTATTAATGGTTTTCCAAATCTCCACCAACTCAGATGAACTTCTCTTGGAATTATAAAGTAAACATTGACTCGGAAAACGCTTTACAAATCTCGAAAATAATTCTGCACAAAGACTCAATTCAGGAGTTAGAATAAGAACGTGTTTTTTGCTTTGTAGAAAGTGTTCGGCTAACTGCATATAAACAACGCTTTTACCAGAACCAGATACCGCCTGAAATAAAACATTGTGTTTTTGAGCAAAGGCCGAATGGATTTTATCGTAAGCAAGTCTCTGTTCCTGAGTTAGTTCAAACAAAAATTCAGTTGCTCTGTCATTAGATAAAATTCTGGATTTTTCAATTTCTTCGATGTAGAATATATTTTTCTTAACCAGTTGCTTCAAAATAGTTCTTGAAGTACCAGCTGCTTTAAGAAGACTTTTAACTGGTATCTGATCAGCATCGCGCCGCAACTGAAAAAACGACATTAACAGGCTTCTTTGAGCTGGGGCACGGTGTACCATATCGAGATAAGAAGTAAGTTCTTTTTCATCAGCAAGACCCACAACTTCCTCAAGTTTAACCTTGTATTTGTCTACAACAATATCTTTTCTTTCTATAAGGTTTTGTTCGATTAATTTTGAAGCAATTTTTATCGGGCTTTTGACCTCTAAAAACTCTGCGATATCGCCTAAACTAAGCTCAGTCTTTTCAAGAGCTTCACACAATAAATATGATTTTTCATCAAGTTGACTTTGTATACGCCAATCTGGGTTTTTCAACCTGATGATGGTTTGATTCTCTAACAATAAAGCAGATGGCAAAGCCGCTTTCATCACCTCACCAATTGTACTCATGTAATATTGAGCAATCCACAACCAAAACTGCATATGTACAACATCTACGATAGGTTCGGTATCGATACTATTTTCAATGCTTTTTATCTCATAATCAGGTTTTTGCTTGTGAACCTTGGTTACTAAGGCCGTATACCGTTTGTGTCTTCCAAAGGAAACCTCAACGCGACACCCTACTTGCAGCTGTTTATCTTCAATGGCATAAGTATAGGTTCGGTCAAGAGCTAAGGGAAGAATTACTTCAACATATCTGCTCATACTCCTTTAAATCAAATAGTTGTAGATTTATTAGCACTTCGTTTTAAACTTGTCAATGAGGCGTTTAACTCAAACCCTAAAAGCAAGACATTGGAATTAAGCCAAATAAAAAGCATTAAAATCAAAAGACCTCCTAAAGCTCCATAAAGTTCATTGTAAGAAGCAAATTTTTCGACATAGACTCCAAATCCCCATGAAGTAAAATAAAACAAAATAGTAGTCATAAGTGCACCAGGTGAAAAGAAACGGATTTTTCTACCCTCAACTGTACCAAAAAAATACAATAATGAGATTGCAAAGTAAGTCGATCCGGCAAAAAAGAAATTTTTGGCGAGCACATCCCAGAAATTAATCTGATACTCTTCATTCACCCCTAGTTCTGTAAAATAGTTCGTAGCCTGCTTCACAAAATAGAATTCAACATAGAAAAAAGTGATGGCGGATATAATAACGAGTAATGATAAGATCAAACCTACCATTAAGGCATAGGCGTATTGTTTCAAAAAGCTTCGACTCAAAGCCACGTGATACGAATACTCAAAGCCACTAAATATGGCATTTACACCATTGGCCACCAAAAAAATAGAGAGCATAAAAGAGGATGAGAGTACCCCCCCTTTTTTCTGATCTTTGAGTTGAGCATAAATATCTCCAAAATATTCACTCGTTGCATCCGGCAAAAAAGACTCTAAAAAAAGTAAAAACTGCAAATCAAAATCTTGATTTTCCAATTTTATTAGTGGTATCAAATAAGGAAAAAGGGTGATTAGAAAAATTAATAGAGGAAAAAGCGCCATAAATAAACTAAATGCGATAGAACTCGCGCGAGACGACAAGGCTCCTCTCATAATACCTATAGTGTACAATTCGAGAAGTGTATATATTGATAACCCTTCAAATCCAGGCAGTTTCATTTTTTTTAAAAATGAAAACAATTCCTTGACATAAGGCCACTGATCAAATGGTTTTTTCCAAAACTCTCTCACTATTGTTGGAATTTAATTCTATTACTGTAATACGTCGAAATCACCTCACGCGTTTCAATCGAAATACTATGCACTCGTTACGCTTTACAAATTTAGAGAACATAAGCATTCTTTTGGTGCTCATTTCCACCTATTTCACTATTTTAAAGTTGAATTGAAGAAATATGATTCTATTCCAAGCACAACATAGTAGCCAATTGCTTTACCTTTAAGTCATAATTGCATATCTAATTTCACCTTTACCCTTAACTTTGAAATCAAATGAAAATCAGCATATTAGCTATTGGCAGAACCGATGAAGACGCCATAAAGACATTGATAGACAAATACAGTAAACGGCTTGGGAGGTTTTGTCAATTTGAATTTAAGACACTAGCAGATGTAAATAGAAAACAACCTGTTGAACAACAAAAGAAAAAAGAAGCTGAACTTTTTTTAAGGCATATTAAAAAGAATCAACTCATCATTTTACTCGATGAAAAAGGAAAAATGTTTTCTTCCATTGAATTTTCTAAGTGGATTGCGAAGAAAGGTGTTCAGAGTGAGAGCAGTCTAATATTTTTAATTGGTGGTCCTTATGGCTTTGATAACAGCATTTATCAACTAAATCACGAAAAAGTAGCCCTTTCCAAAATGACTTTTTCTCATCAAATGGTAAGACCTTTTATCATAGAACAAATTTACAGGGCATTCAGTATCATAAACCGTTTGCCATATCACCATCATTAATGACTAATACAATATTCTAAGCTTAATGGTGTGTCTAATTTCTTTTAACGCACCAATTACTTTTTCGTCATAGGAGTTACTGATATCTGTAATCACATAACCAACTTCGTTATCAGTTGACAAATATTGTCCAGATATATTTAGTCCATACGAAGCCAAAACATTGTTTATTTCGGCCATAACACCAGGTACATTTTTGTGAATATGTAAAAATCGGTGGGCATTATCTTGTTTCGGTAATCGGATATTAGGAAAATTTACAGCATCTACTGTACTTCCTGAGTTAATATAACCCATGATTTTTCGTGGCACAAAATCTGCAATGTCTTTTTGAGCTTCAAATGTACTTCCTCCGATGTGAGGTGTTAAAATCACATTAGATAAACCTACCAAAGAATGATTGTAATTTCCGTTGGCAAGAGGCTCTACAGGAAAAACATCCAGAGCAGCACCTGCTAAATGCTCACTTCTTAGAACCTGTTCAAGGGCATCAACATCCACAACAAATCCTCTAGAGAGGTTGATTAAAAAAGATCCCTTTTTCATCATTTTGAGTTCTCTCGCCCCGATTAACTTATCGTTATTTTTATTGTCGTCAACATGAAGACTCACAACATCTGATTCTTTTAAAATTTGCTCCATACTATTACATTTCACCGCATTCCCAATAGCTAATTGGTCATCGATATCGTAAAAGTACACTCTCATTCCAATAGCTTCTGCCAATACAGATAACTGTTTACCTATATTTCCATAACCTATAATTCCCAGCTTTTTATGTCGAATTTCTTGAGCACCTTTTGCCGTTTTATTCCATTTCTTTTGATGCATCTCTTGACTTCGAGGAAAAATAGATCGCATCAACATCACAATTTGACCTATTGCCAATTCCACTACAGAACGCGTATTGCTGTAAGGAGCATTAAAAACAGTAACACCTCTCTCTTTACAAGCTTCTAAATCAATTTGGGTGGTTCCTATGCAGAACGCACTAACAACGAGTAATTTATCAGCGGCGTCAAGAATTTTTTGAGTCACCTGAGTTTTCGATCGAATACCCAAAACGTGAACACCTTTGATTTTTTTCAACAGCTCTTCTTCACCGAGGCTTGTGCTGATCAATTCAACACTAAAACCATCTTTAGACAATCTATTGTAAGCATCTTGATGTATATTTTCAAGAAGTAAAATTTTAATTCTATTTTTTGGGTAAGAAATTTTTCGAGGCAATTTATTGATATATAAAAATTCGTCTAAACTATTGGTAATAAAATCGGCATTAACGACTGCTTTTTCACGATTTACATTTTCGGTGTAGGCAAAAAATTTATCCGCTACACCGGCTTCTCTCATGACATAATCGCTATACCCATCACCTATGACTTGGATTTCTCCAGGTAAATTTAATTGTTTAAGGCAATCTATCTTACCATTGTGTTTCGAAAGCACATTGGTTTTGTCGAAACCAATAATGTATCCTCTGTCGTCAAAAGTGAAGGTGTTGGCACTAACACACTCAGAAGCAATATCAAAGCGGTCTTCCACAATAGGATCAATAAACTCTTTAAAACCACAAGAAATGACCTTAATTTGGTCTTTATGGGATTTAAAAAAATCAATATTTCTATTAAATGACTCTGATATTTTTTCTTCTAAACGCGAGATTAATTCCGTAAGGTCATCCCTGTGCGCATTGAGTAATTTAATTCTCCGTTCAAGTGACTCTGTAAATGATATCTCCCCATCAATACCTAAATTAGTAATTTGCTTAATATCGTTTATAACCTCGTCTCGTTCAGGTTTATCTTTTAAAACGATTTCTGCAAGAATATCAAGGGCCTCGACTTGAGTTATTGTACTGTCGAAATCAAAAATATATGTGGTCATTATCTAGTGTGCTTCGAATGGGTTATATTCTCGAGCACAAATGTACCAAATCAAAAGCATTTATTTCGTTCCGAAATAATGACTTTTAAAAATTGTATCTGCTGAATTTTCTCCCTGATTTGAGTCCTTTTTCTCCTGAACATCTTCTGAATTATTCTCCACTTGAGCTTCTTCTTTATTGACTTCATATGACGCCAAATAAGCCTTTTCTGTGTCACTCAATTTTTGAGATGTCATTTCTTGTCCTACCTCTTTAATCAAAGATTTTAACTCTTCAATATTTGGTTGAGCTAATTCTAAAGGTTTTTGCTCTTTTTTTGATTGCTCAAATTTTTCTTCAATTTGAGATTTGAATGTCAAAAAGTCCTTCTCCAAAGATTCGTATTTCTGTTGCCATAAAACAGCTTCTTCTGTGATGTTTGAAGCTTCAACTTCAGAAAGATCTGAAGAAATGGAATCTTCTTGAGTTTCTGCTTCTGTCGATATGGTTTCTTCAGAACCTTTGTCTTGAGTTTCTACTTCAACACTTTCAGCAACTTCTTCTGGAGTATCCTCTTTGGTCTCCTCTGTTGCAGACTCACTTAATGATGTCTCTTTAACTAAAGAAACCTCTTTGTCTGTGTGCTCATCCTTTTCATCATTATTTAGGTGCACATCCGTTTGTGATATCTGTTCTTCTTCTATTGCTTTGCTTTCAGAAGTTTCCTTGGCATTTTCCTTTTCTGTTCCTTTGAGAACACTGACTTTAAAGTCTTGGTATTCCTCTTGGAGTAACGTATATCTATTTGCCCAATCTTGTCTATTGTCCTCAGCATTTTTTTTGTACTGATCAAATTCTTCAAACAACAAATCGTGTTTCACCTTCCAACCTTTGTTCTGAGATGAATCGTCAGCGAGATGGACATTGAACTGATCTAACTCATTTTGAAGTTTTCCATTTTCCTTTTCCAATTCTAGAAGTTTGTGATTTTCATGTGCTTTAAATGAAGTCAATTCAGAATTCAGGGCATTGTATTTTTCAGCCCATAGCGCAAGTTCTTTATCCTTATTGCTGAATTGGGTGTCTTTATTAAGGTCAATATCCTTAATTTTGGCCTCAAGAGAGGTCTTGAGTTTTGTTTTTTCTTCTTCTGCTTTTAACTTATACAATTCCAAAGCCTCTTTCATCAACTTCAACTCATCTCCTGCCTCAGTACTGATTTTCTTATATTTGTTTGCGTCTTCTTCGAGCTGAAGGTGATCTCTTTGCAAGGCCTCATAACTCGATCTCAATGGTATAAAAGATTCTCTTTTTAATTTGTTGAATTTACTCTTGACAATAGCCGCTTTAATTTGCCCTATCATTAAGCCCACAAAAAATAAGATTATGGCTGCACTAAAAATTGTAATTCCACCTTGGGTTGAGAGTAACTCTTGAATATCGAATTCTAACATGATTATATTGGTATTTACTCTAATATAGACTGACAATTTATTGTTTAATAATTGAGTTTAGGATTTTAGATTAAAAGACAAAAAGCACGACGAAATTCAACATTAAAAAAAAGTATTTTCGATGTATAATCTCATTCCTAATTTATGAAACTCATATTTGCTACACACAATAATAACAAGATTAATGAAATAGCTAAAATCACACCCGAGCATATTGAAGTTTTAAGTTTAAGCGAAATTGGTTTCAATGAAGAAATTCCCGAGACTGAATTAACCTTAGAAGGAAATGCCAAATTAAAAGTTGATGCCATTCTAAAAAATAAAAATGTAAATTGTTTTTCTGATGATAGTGGATTATTTGTTGAAGCTCTTAATGGAGACCCTGGTGTTTTTTCAGCAAGGTATTCAGGTGAGCGAGATACCGCCATGAATAATGAATTATTGCTCCGTAATATGAAGAGTGTAGAATCTCGATCAGCTTATTACATGAGTGTTTTTTGCCTCTATTTTAAGGGTACTCATCATTTTTTTGAAGGTCGTCTTTATGGTGAAATTGCAGACCACCCCAAAGGAAGCAATGGATTTGGGTATGACCCAATTTTTATTCCTAATGGTTATACCTCAACTTTAGGTGAACTAAGCGAAATAATTAAACTCGAATTATCGCATCGAACCATAGCCTTGAATAAAATGAAAGAATTTCTTGCTTTAAACAGTTGAAAACCATTTTATCTGATTGCAAAACATTAGTTTTGTGAAAATTTTCTAGTACGAAAAAGAACTCATATCAATATTCGTTCCCGACTGTGCAGAATGATCTTATTTTAAATGACACAATTTAACGAATTAGGAATCGAAGATTCTATTTTACTCGCTGTCCAAGACCTCGGATTTGAACGGCCAACAGAGATACAAGAAAAAACCATCCCCGTTGTACTCAATCAAAAAACAGACTTAGTTGCCTTAGCTCAAACCGGAACAGGTAAGACTGCTGCATTTGGACTCCCACTGCTACAATACGTGGATACTCAAAATAAAAAAGCACAAAGTATCATATTATCACCGACTAGAGAGCTTTGCCTGCAAATTACTAGCGAACTTAAATTATACGCCAAACACAATCCAAAAATCAAAATCGTAGCGGTTTATGGAGGTGCTTCAATTAGTGAGCAAGCCAAACAAATAAAGAATGGCGCTCAAATTATTGTAGCAACACCAGGAAGAACCAAGGACATGATTCAAAGAAATCTGTTACATATTGACGAAATTGAAGTGTGTGTTTTAGATGAAGCAGACGAAATGCTCAATATGGGATTTTATGAGGATATAAAGTCTATTTTAAGTCATACACCTGAAGAAAAGTCTACCTGGCTTTTTTCTGCAACCATGCCAAAAGAGGTTGCACAAATTGCCAAAAAATTCATGTCAAAACCGCATGAAATAACTGTAGGACACAAAAATCAAGGAGCCTCAACAGTTGCTCATTTTTATTATGAAGTAGGCGCACGACAACGTTATCAAGCCCTTAAAAGAATTGTAGATATTAATCCTGGTATTTATGCTGTGATATTTTGTCGGACCAAAAGAGATACACAGAAAATTGCGGATAAATTAATAGAAGACGGTTATAATGCTGGAGCACTCCATGGCGATCTATCACAGCAACAGAGAGATTTAGTGATGAATGCCTTTAGAAAAAAGCAAATTCAAATCCTAATCGCGACAGATGTTGCGGCAAGAGGCATTGATGTCGATAATTTATCTCATGTTATTCAGTTTCAACTTCCAGACGATAACGAAACCTATACACATAGAAGTGGTAGAACTGGAAGAGCTGGAAATAAAGGAGAAAGTCTCGTAATTATCACTAAAAGTGAATTCAATAAAATCCGATCACTTGAAAAGGTAATTGGAAGTAAATTTAAATCCCGTTCAATTCCTAGCGGTAAAGACATTTGTAAAGCCCAGATTATTCATCTTGCCAAAGAAATTGAAGCGACCTCGGTTGACCCTGAAATTGAATCCTATATGGAGCAAATAAAATCGCACTTAGCCGACCTTGATAGAGAAGCGCTAATTCGAAAAATATTTTCTGTAGAGTTTGCTCGCTTTAATGCCTATTATCAAAAAGAAGGAAACGAACTCTTTAATTCAAAAGAATCTAAATCTTCTTCTAAAGATGATGTTCGGTTCTTTATTAATATAGGAGAAAAAGACGGATTGAACTGGAAATCCTTAAAAGATTACATCAAAGACGAATCAGGATTAGATCGCGACGATGTTTTTAAAGTTGACACAAAATCAACCTTTTCGTTTTTTAATGTTGACGCAAAAAACAGAGAATTGATTTTTAGTACGATACATCAAAATAACTACAAAAACAGAGAAGTTAGAATTGAAGTTTCATCTGAACCCAGTTCTTCGAGATCTAAATCCAAGTTTTCGAAGAAAGGCAAGAAAAAACAAGGAAAAAGAGAAGAAAAAAGAGGGGGGAAACAAAAGAAAGGAGAACGAAATTTTCAAGGATTCTTTTAAAACACTAACTTCTATACAATAAATTAGCATTAGGCCGCTTGAGATGTCAAATTGGAGATTTTTATTTATTGCTTTTTCATGCGCTGCTCAAGGGTTAGCCCAAAACATTTCCAACGACAGTTTATTTATCTCAACTATAAAAGGAAATGTAATAAATGCCCAAACCCAAGTTGCCTTAGAAAGTGTTCACGTCATTAACCTTAATTTAGTAAAGGGAGCTATTACTGATAAAGAAGGAAATTTTGAAATACAGGCAAGAGTAAATGACACTCTTTATTTTACGTTTTTAGGTTTTAAATCAGAAAAAATAAGAGTCAGTAATGATATAATTCGTTTTGATGGCACTCAGGTCAGTTTAAATGAATTAGCTTTTGCATTAGAAGAAGTAGTTGTTCGACCATACCAACTTACCGGCTATTTAGACATTGATGTAAAATATATTCCCACCAATGACGCTTTTCAGTACAGTATATCTGGCCTAAACAAAAGCTATGAAAGTCGCAAAGGGCCAAATTCAGTGACAAAAATTCTTGGAGCTATTCTGAATCCCGCAGACTTACTTCGAAATCTATTCGGAAAAAGACCTCGACAAATGAAAAAGCTCAATGAAATGAAAGCAGACCAAAATATTAGAGATTTACTAGCCACTAAATTTGACAGAGTAACCTTAATGGAACTCTTGCAATTAGAAAAAATGGATATTGACGATATATTAAATAACTGTGATTTTTCAAATAGTTTTATCACAACGGCAAATGACCTGCAAATTCTTGAAGCAATAAGCAGTTGCTACGAAGAGTATAGAATTCTCAATAGATAATCAATACCTATGAAACCTTTAACCTATTTAAGTACGGCAATGTTAATGCTGCTCTTATCATGTAAGGCTGAAACAAACATTGAAAAAATAGAAGAAACTAAGCATTTCTTTAGCTGGGATTCAGCAACCGTTTATTTTTTGCTGACAGATCGTTTTCACCGAGGAAAATCAAAAAGTTTTAGACAACAAGAATTCAAAGAAACTGCTGTATTACGAGGTTTTGAAGGAGGTAATATTGCTGGAGTTACAGAAAAAATTAATAAAGACTATTTTAATCACTTAGGTGTCGATGCCATATGGCTTAGTCCTTTTGTTGAACAAAATTACGAGGCTACAGATGAAGGTACAGGAGTGACTTACGCTTACCACGGATATTGGACTAGAGACTGGACTGCCCTAGAACCAAATTTTGGCAATACCGATGAATTAAAAGAAATGATTCAATCAGCGCACCAAAAGGGTATTCGAATTGTTATGGACGCAGTATTAAACCATACAGGGCCAGTAACTCCTACCGATTTCAAGTGGCCAGACGAATGGGTCCGAACTGACCCTGCATGTAATTTTCAAGACTATAAAGGAACAACAAGTTGTACACTAGTTGAAAATCTCCCTGATATCCTAACTGAATCTCAAAATGAAGTTGAACTTCCAAAGTTTCTTGTTGAAAAATGGAAAAAAGAGGGTAGGTATGTACGAGAAGTCAATGAGTTGAATACTTTTTTTGAACGCACAAATCACCCTAGGACACCGTCTTATTACATTGTGAAATGGCTAACCGATTACATTAAAGAATATGGGATTAATGCATTTCGTGTAGACACCACAAAACATGCAGATGAATATATATGGGCAGATCTCAAAAAAGAAGCTGAATACTCATTCGAGTATTTTAAAGAACAAAATCCCAATTACCAGTTTGGAGATGAAGCTTTTTTTATGGTCGGTGAAGTGTACGGATATGAAACATCTAAAGGAAAAAATTACAATTTTGGAGACAAGACTGTAAATTATTTTAACTACGGCTACGATGCCTTAATCAATTTTGAATTTAAAAATGATACTAAGGCAGACTATGAATCACTTTTTACTAAATACAATACTATTTTACAGGACAAAGAGCAATACGGGGGCTTTATAAATTACCTGCAATCTCATGACGATTCCTACGCCTTTGATGTAAGTCGAACCCAAGCTATAAAAACAGCTAATGCTCTATTACTTAGTCCAGGAGCAATACAAATTTATTACGGAGATGAAAGTGCACGACCATTGCAAATTGAAGGTGCAGTTGGAGATGCCAATCTGCGATCGAATATGAATTGGAAAGACATCGCACAAGATTCAAATACACAAAAAATTTTAAACCATTGGAGAAAACTTGGTTTATTCAGAAAAAAACACAAGAGAAGTCTGGCTTTAGGAAAACATCAACAGTTAAGTGACAAACCATATTACTTTAGCAGGTCAAATCAAGAAGAAAAGGTGATTATTGGTCTGGAACTTGAGGAAAAGCTAAAAAAAGTTGTTTTAGAAGACAAAACTTTAGAGCACTCTAAATGGCGTGATTCGTATTCGAATACCGAAGTAGAGGTTATCAATGGTGTTTTGTCATTTGAAAGTGAATTCCATACAGTTTTACTAGAGCGAATTCGATAAAAAGCGCTCGATTATCTGATCGACGTTTTTAATAGACTTTTTTGTCCACTCCTCCCTTAAGATTTGTTTTTCATAATCTTGAAGTCTCCATTTTAGTTCTGTACTTCTTAATTTAACTGTAAGAAGCTGCAGTATAATTGCGGCGGATACTGAAACATTCAAACTCTTTGTGAATCCAAATGTTGGAATGGTAATAAATTCATCTGATTGCTTTAAAACCTCATCACTTAAACCAGATTTTTCGGTGCCAAAAAACAATACAGCTTTGTGATTAAATTCCATTTGATGAAAAGATTGCACCTTATCATCAGGAACAGCCGACACAATTTTATACCCCTTACTTTTCAAGTGCGTAATACAATCTTTGGTCGACTCATGTTTGTAAACACTGAGCCATTTATCAGCTCCCATTGCAATTTGAGTATCTAATCTATCATTGAATCGATGTTCAAGTACATGAACATCTTGAATACCGAAAGAATCACAACTCCTTAAAATAGCTGAAGTATTGTGAAGTTGATAAATATCTTCAACAGCAACACAAATATGCCTTGTTCTAAGCGCCAAAATATGTTCAAACCTCAAAAGTCTTTCAGAGCTTACAAACCCTTGTAAATATTGAAATAAGTCCTTATTCATTTTACTTTTTAAAAAGGTTTCGTTAGTTTTAATGAACATGGGTAATGTTCGAAAATTCTACTAAAAAGCACAAACTTTGTAAACCAGAAAAGATTGCGTTTTTATGCATATCAATATTAATAATTTATCTGATGCTCTCGCATTGGTTACTAACGATGGCAAAATTATCGATGCCAACGATGCTGGCTATGAGCTGATAGGTGTTGACAAATCCCGACTAGAATACAAACATATTGAAGATCTTCCAGAAGAAAATTGGACAAGACTAAAACCTATAGTTCAAAGTGTTTGGGAATCTGAAAAAAACAAAGACATCGAGTTTGAATTTTTAAATGGTTTAAATGAATTAAAACATCTCAGAATTTACTTTGATTTGATTAAGAATGATGAGAATCAAAAAAAGCACATTCAAATTCTAGCAAAAGACATTTCCCTTTCAAAAATGGTTAATTCTGGTGATCATGAATTTAGCTTTCTGCGCAAGCAATTTTTTCAAATCTTAGTCGCCAATAAAGCTCATAAAGAAAAAACCTCACAGTTCATTGATTTAGTAAAAAAACTTTTAAATCCAGAAAATTATATCCTATACGAGATCAGTCATAGAATAAACAGAGATTCAAATCTGATTAATTTTCAACTAGAAACTGAATTTAATATAACCGATTTTAGCACTCCAAATACAGAAGTGATTTCTGCTATTAAAAAAGATTTTGAACCTGTTTTCATTCAAGAGAGAGAAACAGAAAACCAGGTAAGAAAAATCAAATCAGAACTTTTCATTCCAATAATTTGTGGTTCAGGTACTGCATATATATTGTATGTATTTTCAAAATCACAAAATAAATTTAATCTACGGCAATTTGATTTGCTCCATTTTTTTACCTCCATTTTACAACTCAATGTGAAAAATGAAGATTTATTTAAGTTAATCGAGTCCAATCAAAGAGAAATTATTCTTTCGAATGAAATCTTAAAGGTAGCGATGACTAAATTAAATTTTGGAATGGTATATGAAGATGGAGAAAATCGAATCGCTTTTTTAAACAAGCAATTTTTAGACATTTTTAAGATCAATGCAGACCCTACTGATTTTATCGGCATGCATTGCAGCGATACTCGAAATCTTCTCAAGACCATGTTTAAAGACCCTGAGCGTTTTATTGACGATATGATAAAACTAGAATATCACAAACAAGAAGAATTGGGTAAAAGGCTTGTGTTAGCAGATGATAGAATTTTAGAACGATCCTACTACCCCATTCTTCAAAACGAGAATATTATTGGACATTTATGGGTTTATATCAATGCCACTATACAACATCAAAAAGAACAAAACCTAATTATCGATTATCAAAAGTACATGAACTTAATTGAAAACATGGGGCTGGGGTTAATGGAAGTAGATAAAAATGATGGAATAATATCCGTAAATCAAGCCACATGTAAAATGACTGGATATGCAAAGGAAGAACTTATAGGTCAAATCGCTCATGAGTTGCTCTTAGAGAATGCTGAAGGTAAAGTGATTCGAAATGCTAACAGGGATCGAGAAGAAAAAAAAGCAAGTTCATACGAGCTGAGGTATTTTGATAAAACACAACAAGAAAAGTATATGCTTATATCTGGAGGACCTAATTTTAATGATAAGGGAGAAGTTACTGGGTCACTAGGAGTCCACTTTGATATCACTAAAATTAAAATGCTCGAAAAGGCTCAAAAACAATTGATTGACGATTTAAATATCCGAAACAAAAAATTAAGTAATTATGCCCATGTTGTATCTCACGATTTAAAATCTCCCTTAAGATCAATTTCGGCCGCACTAAGTTGGTTAGAAGAAGAAAATAGTGAACAATTCTCTCAACAAAGCAAAGATTATTTAGAAATCGTTGATAATGCACTCCAAAAAATGGACAAGTTGATTATTGATACGCTGAATTTTGCTGAAATAAACAACGCTGAAAAACAAAAAACAGACATAGACTTAAGTTTTATGGTTCAGAAGCTTTGTCAAAACTTAAGTCTTGACTATCCTGAGATTACAATCGAAGCTACAGGGGAATTCCCTGTCGTCCGTGCAGAAGAAGCCAAAATCATTCAAGTATTCCAAAATTTGATGGAAAATGCTTGTAAGTACAGTGCTCGAGACAAAAAGTCTTTTGTTCATTTAAAATCTAACCTTCGTAAAGAAGGCCTTTTTATTTCGGTCAAAGACAATGGCATTGGTATCGAAAAAAAAATTTCACAAAAAAATATTTGATGCATTTTCTAAGCTCGGTAATTCAGAAAACTCTTCTGGAATGGGGCTTTATATCGTCAAGGATTTAGTACAATCATTCAGTGGAGAAATAAATATAGAATCTAAACATGGAGAGGGAACGACATTTACCATTTTATTTCCACCTGAAATGATTATTAGCTAAGGAAAATAATCCATAGCTATTATTTGAGAATATACCCTTATTTTTATTGCTTTAATCTTAGGAATATGACGCATTCGCTATTTGCGATTTCACCGATTGACGGTAGGTATCAAATTAAAACAAAATCTTTATCTCCTTATTTTTCTGAAGCCGCACTTATCAAATATCGAGTCCGGGTTGAAATTGAGTACTTTATAGCACTTGCAGAACTTGGTATTGAAGCTCTAAAAAACTTGAGCACCGAAACCTTAGATGACCTGCGCGCTATCTATTTACACATGAGTGATGAAGAAGTGTTAAGAGTCAAAGAAATTGAAAAAATCACCAATCACGACGTTAAAGCGGTTGAATATTTTATCAAAGAGGCTTTTCAAAAATTAAACCTCAGTGATTGTCTTGAATTCGTACACTTTGGTTTAACCTCACAAGATATCAATAATACTGCGATACCATTATCAATAAAAGAGGCGTTAAACGAAATTTATTTTACTGAAATAGATGGTCTCATAACTAATTTAAGCAAACTGTCTAATCAATGGAGCGCTGTGCCAATGTTAGCAAGGACTCATGGTCAACCTGCATCTCCTACTCGACTCGGAAAAGAGATTGATGTTTTTATAGAACGTTTGAAACAACAATTACAACTACTAAAATCAATCCCCAACGCCGCTAAATTTGGAGGGGCTACAGGAAATTTCAATGCACACTCCGTAGCTTTTCCCAAAGAAGATTGGATACATTTTGGAAAAACCTTTGTAGAGCATAAATTAGGGCTGCATCATTCCTTTCCCACTACACAAATTGAGCATTACGATCACCTGGCTGCCCAATTCGATAGCCTAAAGCGCATAAATACCATTCTTATTGACTTTTGTCGAGATGTTTGGACCTATATTTCCATGGATTATTTCAAGCAAAAAATTAATAAAAATGAAGTAGGGTCTTCGGCTATGCCTCACAAGGTCAATCCTATTGATTTTGAAAATGCTGAAGGAAATTTAGGTATAGCAAATGCCCTTTTTGAACATTTGTCTGCAAAGTTGCCTGTTTCACGTCTTCAGCGAGATTTGACAGATAGTACAGTACTTAGAAATGTAGGTGTACCATTTTCTCATACTTTAATTGCTCTAAATGCAATCCAAAAGGGTTTAAATAAACTTGTATTAAATGCTACTCAATTTGAGCAAGATTTAGAAAACAATTGGGCTGTAGTAGCAGAAGCAATTCAAACCATATTGAGAAGAGAAAATTATCCGAATCCCTACGAAGCACTTAAAACGCTAACAAGAAAAAATAACGAAATTTCTGAAAAAGCCATTAAAGAATTCATAAGCACCTTAGAGGTCAGTGAAGCGATTAAAGTAGAATTGAACGCTATAACACCTTCAAATTATACAGGAATCTAGTAGAACTAATTTATGAAGACTAAACTTGCTAATTTATTTTTATTAGGTACGCTAATCTTAGCGAGTTGCTCCAAGAATGATGATGAGATTTTTTTCGAAATTCCAAATGAAGTTCAAACTCAAGACTTTATCTGGAGAGGATTTAACACTTGGTATTTCTGGAAAGATGAGCAGTCGATATTAGACGATTCCAAACTCAATAATCCTGAAAACTACATAAGTTTTTTAAAGGATTATAACAATCCAGTATCACTCTTTGAAAATATTTTAAATCCGAACGACAGGTTCAGTTTTTATAGTCAAGATTTTAGAGCACTAACCAACTTTCTGCAGGGCATTACAACAGATGACGGTATGGTCTATCGACTTTACCGATTAGGATTTGATAACAGAATTATAGTAGCTGTCAAATACGTGATTCCCAATTCTAGCGCTGCTATTTTAGGTATAAAACGAGGTGATTTGTTTGGAACTGTAGACGGAGTTGTTTTAAATGAAAGCAATTATCAAGATCTATTATCGAGTTCAAAAATATCTTTGCAATTAAATGCAATCCGCTACGAGAATGAACAGTGGATAGATGAACAGGAGTCGATTACTCTGGTCAAAACAGAAGGGCTTACAGAGAATCCAGTTTTTAAAGATAGTATTTATACTATTGATAATCAGAAAATTGGCTATCTAGTATACAATGCCTTCATCTCGAATTACGAAGAGGAGCTCAATCAAGTGTTCACTGAGTTTAAAAATAATCAAGTGAGTTCCTTAATTTTAGACTTACGATATAATTCAGGGGGCTCTACTGCAAATGCCGCTATTCTAGCAAGTATGATTTACAGTAACGATACAGAATTATTGTTTGCAAAACAGCGCTGGAACTCGCTATGGCAAGGACGCTTCAGCGATGAAGCACTTAATGAGAATTTTAGAAATCAAACACTTGGAGGAAATAATATCAGTAGCCTTGGTCTTAGTAAAATCATTATCATTACCGAAAGTGGAACGGCTTCAGCTAGTGAATTATTGATTAATGGCTTAACCCCCTATATGGACGTGGTGCTCGTTGGTGATAAGACAAGAGGAAAAAACGAATTTTCTCTGACGCTTGTAGACGATGCACAAAGCCCAGATTTTCCATATTTATATCGTAATAATAGAGAGTCATTCATCAATCCCAATGTACAATGGGGCTTACAGCCTATTGTAGGAAGGTTTGAAAATTCAATAGGATTCTCAGATTTCACAGAAGGTTTTCAACCGGATATCTTTTACAGTGAAGACCCCATTAACTTAAATGTTTTAGGGCATACCAATGAGCCCCTCTTAGCTCGAGCTATTGCTCAAATTACAGGAAATAGCATAACGATGAAGTCAAGTACCAAAAACTTTGAAAAAATAGAGTTTAATACACAAGGATTTCTAAATTTAGAACTTAGATAAGTTTAATTCTATGAAACCTTACGGTCTTGTTCTTGCCATAACCTTTTTCTTCTCAGGCTGTAATTCGGTAAGCAAAGAGAAAATTACAATTAATAATAAGAAATGGGTACCCAAATATGCCAAAGGTTTTAGCTTCGAAGAAAAAGATGGAATTACCTATCTCAATATTCTAAATCCATGGCCTGGATCAAGTTTTGAACAACAATTTCCCTTGGTCTCTGAGCATGACAGCCTAAAAACACCGGAGTCTTTAGCCATTAAAATACCCCTAAAACGTTGGGCGACCTCATCTACTTCACATGTTGGGTTCGCTGAAGAATTAAATGAAATCAAATCTCTCAAAGCTTTAAGTGGAGCAAATTATGTCAGCTCAGAAGATGTTCAACGTGGAGTAAATAACAATGAAATTGCAGAATTAGGACAGACAGGGCAGCCAGATGTTGAATGGATTATCCGTAATAAGATAGAAGTCTATTTAAATTTTTCAATAGCAGAAAACACTTCAGTGCAGTCGCTGCTTGAAAAAGTGCATATTCCAGTGATTTACATCGGAGAGTGGAATGAAAAACACCCCTTAGCTAGGGCTGAGTGGATCAAAGTTTTTGGAGTTTTATTTGATAAACAAAAACAAGCAGATTCCATTTTTTCGACAATAGAAGGTAATTATCTCGAATGGAAAAAACGTGCAGAAATAGAGGAAAACTCCCCTAATATCATAAGTGGAAGTCTGTATAATGGAGTTTGGTATGCACCTCAAAAAAATTCATACATGCAAAAGTTTTATGAAGATGCCAACTTAAATTATGTATGGAAAGACCTTGAATATTCGGGAAGTCTACAACTCGATATAGAATTTGTATTCGATACAGGCCAAAGTGCAAGTATTTGGCTTAACTCATCGGAATCTCAGCGTTTATCATCCTTAGAAAAACTCAATCCTTTAATCTCCGAATTATCTTCAGTTCAAAATAGTAGGGTTTATAATACCGTAAAATCAAAAACAAGTGAAGGTGTATTATTTTACGAAAAAGGAGTAGTCCGTCCTGATTTAGTCCTCAAAGATTTAATTCAGATAGGTCACCCAAATCTCATAAAAGAAAGCAAACTTCAATTTTTTGAAAAACTGCGTAAATGAGAATCAAAACTTCCCATAAAAGGCTTTTTATTAACCTAATTTTAGGTTTGATCCTACTGTTTTGTTTAAATGTCTTTTTAGGATCCGTTAAGCTGTCAATCAAGGAGTTTATCACAGGTTTATATGACACAAATAGTACAAATTATCTGATTATACACTCACTTCGAATCCCTAAAGCTCTGAGCAGTATTTTAATTGGAATTGGCCTGGGATTAGCTGGATTTTTAATGCAAATTCTATTTAGAAATCCCCTTTCAGGACCTTATGTCTTAGGAGTAACTACAGGAGGAAGTTTAGGAGCAGCAATTTTTATATTAGGTAGTTCATTGTTTTCTATTGGTTTTTTTCATCCAAAATACGGGATTCCACTTTTTTCAAGTCTTGGAAGTTTATCTGTTTTATCGATGATCCTGATAGTATACAAAAGAATTAAAGACCCCATGACCTTGCTCATAACAGGAATACTATTCAGTAGTATAAGTGGTGCGGTAATTTCAATACTCGCTTATTTTAGTACAGCCGAGCGCCTCAGAGAATTTGTTTTTTGGAGTTATGGAAGTACTCATTTAATGAACTCCTACGAACTCTTAATTTTAACCTTAAGTTGCGGTTTGTGTTTTGTTTTTGCACTAAAAAACTCAAAGCTACTTGAAGCATTTCTAGCCGGAGATATAATGGCAAAAACATTAGGTGTTGATGTTGATAAAATTAGAGTACAAATCATTCTTTTTACAGGCTTAACCGTTGGTGTCCTGACAGCCTTTGCTGGCCCTATCGCCTTTGTCGGATTAGTAGTACCCCATATTTCAAGACAAATTCTAAAAACCTCAAATGTTCAGTTACAATTGATTTCTGTATGCTTGATAGGAAGTTTATTTGTTCTTGCATCAGACATAGTTGCTACTCTTCCGAGTTACGCTATGAGTCTTCCATTGAATGCCGTAACTTCTATTATTGGAGCTCCGATACTACTTTTTATTGTAATCAAAACCAAACGCTTTATTTTTTGAGTATGATTGAGCTTGATATTGACCAGTTGTATTTTGATGAAGTAAATCCCATTGCTAGGGATTTAAAAACTTCTTTTTCTAGAGGTCATTTGTATTACATCTATGGTAGAAATGGTATAGGCAAAACAACACTATTCAAGACCTTAGCAGGAATGCACCAAGGCTACAAGGGTAAAATTGATATTGAGAAAACCCCTTTAACTGATTTTTCGCCACAAGAACGTGCAAAAAAATTAGCTTTTATGTTTCAAACAGAAACCGTTTATCCTTTTTTTAAAGTGCACGAATACCTGGATTTAGCTAATATTCCCAATGATAAAAATTCAATTAAAAAAGACGAGTTTAAACTATTTATCATCCGAGGACTTCAACTTGAGCGTCATCTAGATCGCTATTTAAAAGAACTTAGTCAAGGACAATTTCAAAAAGTAAAACTGGCCACCTGTCTCTTGCAAATGACAAATTACATTGTACTTGATGAACCTTTTGCTCATCTTGACTTAATTCAAAAAGAAAGAATGAATGTTTTTATTCAAGAATTGGTGAGTAATCAAAACAAATGTGTTTTATTGAGTACTCATCATTTTGACTTGAGCTTCAAAGGCAACAATCACACACTTTGTTTAACTTCGACTCAATTAAAGATTTTAAAGGAAAACGAAAATTCAAAGGAAAAATTAATCGAATTACTCAGCACTTGATGAATTTGAATAGTATTAAAAAAGAAGATGGCAAAAATTGACACCGTAGTAATTATAGGCCTTGGAGTGATGGGTAATAATCTCGCTCTAAATTTTCTCAATAAAAAATTTCGGGTAATTGGTTATGATATAGATTCATACAAAAGAAATCAAATAACTCATAACCAATATTTCTTTATTAATGATTTAAATGATTTAAAAGCCTATAACAATATATCTTTGGCTGTATTTTTAATGCTCCCTGCAGACAAAATAAGCGATGAAACCATCGCCACAATTTTCCCTTTATTACACCCGGAAAGTGTAATTATTGATGGAGGTAACTCACATTTCAAAGACAGTATTAGAAGGGTTAATGCTTTTTACAAAATACACTATAACTATTTAGGTGTAGGGATTTCAGGAGGAGCACAAGGGGCACTTCAAGGTCCATCTATGATGATAGGAGGTAATGAAACTCAATACAATAAAATAAAACACCTTTTTGAAGCTATCGGCGCCTCATTTAACGGAACGAGCTGTGCCAGGTACGTAGGGGCCTCAGGTGCAGGTCACTTTGTTAAAATGATTCACAATGGCATAGAATATGCACTTATGCAAAGTATCGCAGAAGTATATGCATTACTCAAAACTTCAAGAGCGTTTACACTTGAAGAAATTGCTGAATTATTTAAAACCTGGCAAGATTCAGAATTAGATTCCTACCTATTGAGAATTAGTGCCAAAATAATTAGCGAGAAAGAACAAAACAATTCTGTATACGTTTTGGACCAAATAAAAGATCAAGCCAAACATAAAGGTACAGGTAAATGGGTGTCCAAATTCGCTTTTGATGCAGGTGTATCAATCAGTGGGATTAATGCTGCTCTCGAATCGCGATTTTTATCCAGTGACAAAAGACTTAGAACTAAAATAAATAAAGTTTATAATTCAGAATATCAATTACCCCTAAACAATTTCGAGTCAAAAGACATCCTAATTCAGTGGAGTAAACAACTATTAGAATTCAACCAAATTTTAAGCTTCGCACAAGGAATTGCATTAATTCAAAGGGGATCTGAAGACTTTAGTCTAAGTGTAAAATTGACAGAAGTATTGACAGCATGGATGAACGGCTGTATTATTGAAGGCAAATTCGTTTCTCAGTTGCATAAAGTTTATACAGAGCAGCCCTCATTAGAACATTTACTTTTAGAAAATTCGATTGCACAAAGAATAGAAAAAATCCAAAAAAACAGTAGAAAATTGGTGGCTCTTGCTATTAGCAATCAAATACCTTTAAATGTGAGCTCAAACAACATTAGTTATTTTGATTACCTCAAAACACTTCATTCAAGCGCTAACTTAATTCAAGCACAACGAGATTTTTTTGGGCAACACGGGTTTGAAAGAATAGACCAAGATGGAGAATTTCATTTAAACACCCTCTTTTAATCTAAAAGATGAGGTATTATTAAAGTTGTGCTAAAACTTCAAAAATTATTTAGATAAATACATCTTTCTACGTGAATAAAGATCGTAGAATTCATCTTCTTTTAGATTATCTATAAATAAAATGCTCTCTCCAGTACTCTTCATTTCTGGACCGAGATTTTTATTCACGTTAGGGAACTTATTAAAAGAAAATACAGGCTGTTTTATAGCATAACCTTTCAATTCTGGATTGAAGTCAAAATCTTTGATTTTCTTGTCTCCCAGCATCAATTTCGTCGCATAATTCACATAGGGCTCTCCATATGCTTTAGATATGAAAGGTACCGTTCTTGAGGCCCTAGGGTTTGCTTCAATGATGTATACGAGATCATCCTTTATCGCAAATTGAATATTGATTAAGCCTACAGTATTTAGAGCAAGGGCAATTTTACGCGTGTGATCTTTAATTTGTTGCATCACAAACTCTCCCAAATTAAATGGAGGCAAGGTTGCATTAGAATCCCCTGAATGAATACCACAAGGTTCTATATGCTCCATAATACCAATAATATAGACGTCTTCTCCATCGCAAATAGCATCTGCCTCTGCTTCGATTGCTCCATCTAAATAGTGATCTAAAAGAAGCTTGTTATTCGGTATATCTTTGAGTAAATCAATGACGTGCTTCTCTAGCTCTTCTTTATTAATAACAATTTTCATTCCTTGTCCTCCTAAAACGTAGGATGGTCTAACCAAAAGAGGAAAATCTAATGATTCAGACAACTCAATAGCCTGCTGTGCTGTTTCGGCGACTCCAAATTTTGGATAAGGGATGTTGTTTTCAGCTAAAAGCGAAGAAAAACTTCCTCTGTCTTCAGCTAAATCTAAAGACTGATAACTGGTGCCTATAATTTTTACGCCGTATCGATCCAATTTTTCAGCCAATTTAAGTGCAGTTTGACCTCCTAATTGAACGATGACTCCTTCAGGTTTTTCGTGTTTAATAATATCGTAGATATGCTCCCAAAATACTGGTTCAAAATATAGTTTATCCGCAGTATCGAAATCCGTCGACACCGTTTCAGGGTTACAATTAATCATAATAGTTTCATACCCACATTCCGCCGCAGCCAGAACGCCATGCACACAACAATAATCAAATTCGATTCCCTGACCTATTCTATTTGGTCCCGAACCCAAGACAATGATTTTCTTTCTTTCACTTGACACACTGTCATTAGCGGTGTATGTGCGGCCAGAACTATCTTGAATTGACTCTTCAAAAGTGCTGTAATAATATGGAGTTTGTGCAACAAACTCTGCCGCACAAGTATCTACAAGTTTGTATAATCTATTAATGTTAAGCTCTTCTCTCAGTTGATATACTTGGCTTTCCAAACAGTCTAGCATATGAGCAATTTGTCGATCTGCAAAACCTTTTTGTTTGGCCTCTAAAAGCAACTCTTTGGGTAAATTATCAACTGAATGCTTGGCAATTTCTTTTTCTAAAATGTGCAACTCTTCATATTGTTTGAGAAACCACATGTCTATTCTAGTAATATCATGTATGGTATTAAGGGGAATACCGATTTGAATAGCATCATAAAGCACAAATACCCGATCCCAGCTCGGTACGGTTAATTTGCTGATGATTTGTTCATAATTTTTATAACCCTTTCCATCAGCACCTAAACCATTTCGCTTAATTTCAAGGGATTGCGTAGCCTTGTGTAAAGCTTCTTGAAATGAACGGCCAATTCCCATCACCTCTCCTACTGATTTCATCTGTAATCCCAAGGTTCTGTCTGATCCTTCGAATTTATCAAAATTCCATCTTGGGATTTTGACAATAACGTAATCCAAGGTTGGTTCAAACAATGCCGAAGTCGTTTTAGTAATTTGATTTTCAAGCTCGTCCAAAGTATATCCAATGGCTAATTTTGCAGCAATTTTTGCAATAGGATAACCTGTTGCTTTGGATGCCAATGCAGACGAACGTGAAACCCTAGGATTGATTTCAATGGCGATAATATCCTCTTTTTCATCTGGGCTCACGGCAAACTGAACATTACAGCCTCCAGCAAAATCACCAATACTGCGCATCATTTTGATAGCCATGTCACGCATACGCTGAAAAGTTGTGTCAGAAAGCGTCATAGCTGGAGCAACGGTAATAGAATCTCCAGTATGTATCCCCATCGGATCCATATTCTCGATAGTACAAATAATAACAACGTTATCGTTTTTGTCCCTGAGTAACTCTAATTCATATTCTTTCCAACCCATTAGAGCCTTATCAATCATGACCTCATGGATCGGCGATACTTCAAGGCCATGACTCAATTGATTGTCAAAATCTTCAGGTTTATATACAATAGAAGCTCCAGCTCCCCCAAGGGTGAAAGAGGCTCTAATCACAAGAGGAAATCCAAATTGTTGTGCAATTTCTTTTCCTTTCAAAAAGGAAGTCGCAGAAGCCTGAGGTGGCATACCTATATCTATAGAAAGCATAAGCTCTCTAAATTTTTCTCGGTCTTCCGTAATATTTATTGCATCGATATCAACACCGATAATTTCTACATTAAAATCTTCCCATATACCCTTGTCATCAGCTTCTATACATAGGTTCAAAGCAGTTTGTCCTCCCATTGTGGGTAGAACAGCGTCAACATTCGGATGTTTCTTGAGTATTTCAATAATAGACTTTGTGGTCAATGGTCTGAGATAAATGTGGTCAGCCATTGATGGGTCAGTCATAATCGTTGCAGGATTACTATTGATAAGTATGGTTTCAATACCGTCTTCACGCAAAGATCGAAGTGCTTGAGATCCTGAATAATCAAATTCGCATGCCTGACCTATAATTATGGGTCCTGAGCCGATAATCAAGATGCTATTTATGTCTTTTCTTTTTGGCATATTCTCTGGGGATTAGTCAAAAAAAAGGTGTTGACCTTAAGCAACACCCACTAAAAAAATTATTTAAAACTGATTATTTTTTATGTCTTGGTTCAAATGAAACCGAAAGTTTTTTTCTTCCTTTTGCGCGGCGACTCGCCAATACTTTTCTTCCATTTGCAGAGGCCATACGCTCTCTAAAACCGTGCTTGTTTCTTCTTTTTCTCTTCGAAGGTTGATATGTTCTTTTCATAAGTCCCTTTTAATCTGATTAGATATGTCTAAACTGACCGCAAATATAACACGAAACTGTGGGAGAACAAAAGCTTTTTTTCAGAGAATTTAAATGTTTACTTTTGACGTGATTTACAACTAAAATTAGCTTGGATATGTTCGACAAAAGATTAAAACTCTTTTTTGCAGTAGCCTCTTTTGGTTACGCAGTATTTCAATTTATAGAAGGACTCATTGGCAATGGAATTGCACTGATTTTCTTGAGTTCTATTTTTATTTTTTTGTTTTACAGAAATGAAATAATCCTTCTTGCCTTTTTGAAAATGAGAAAACAGGATCTAGAAGGAACAGAAAACTGGTTGATAAAAATTAAGAATCCACAAACGGCTCTAACCACAAAACAACAAGGCTATTACAATTATTTGTACGGTATTATTTTTTCGCAAAAAAATCTTACCCAAGCGGAGAAATATTATAAGCAAGCGCTAAAACTCGGTTTAAATATGGACTATGATATTGCTATGACTAAATTATCATTAGCCGGTATAGCACTTCAAAAAAGAAGAAAAAGAGAAGCCTCGACACTTCTAAAAGAAGCAAAAGCTTTAGATTCAAACAATATGTTGGTAGAACAAATTAAATTGATCCAATCTCAATTAAAACGAATCTAATCCGAAAGTGCTTTAGTTTCTTGACCAACGAGTTTCGGAATTTCAATGAATAAACTTTCTCCTTCATTTAATTTAAGGTTGTTTTTACGCAACCAAGGATTCAGTTTTTTCAACCATTTGTAGTTTGTATTCAAGTCAAGTGCTAGTTCGTTCAAATCTGTCACGCTTTCCCTGAGTTCCACCCATCTTGTTTGAGGATATCTGTAGTAATCATTCTCGGCTAATTTAAATCCGTATTGATCGGGTTTAGATACAATCTCTTTAATAGCTAATATGCGAAAGATATAGCGACTCGTCTCGCTAGGAAGTTGTAAATCGTGATAGCGATTCACTTTTTGTTCTTCTATTCTTCTTTTCAAGCCATTTGGACCGACATTATAAGCTGCAGCTGTCAAGGTCCAACTCCCAAATTCACTATACCACTTTTTTAAATATTGACTCGCAGCCTCAGTACTCTTAATGAGATGATAACGCTCATCTATTTGATTATTTACTTTGAGTCCATACTCTTTGGCCGTATTTTTCATAATTTGCCAAAAACCTGCTGCTCCCGCCGGAGAAACAACATTTTCGAGCCCGCTTTCAGCTAAGGCTAGGTATTTAAAATCTGAAGGAACCCCATAAACCTCGAGAATGGAATCGATTATAGGAAAATATTTTTCAGAGCGTTTGATTAGTAATAACGCATTAGATTGCCAAAAGGTATTTACCAAAAATTCTCTATCGAGACGCTCCCGGACGTCAATATCGTACAAAGGCACTGATTCTCCGGCAAAATCAATAGATTCAGGATATTGAACCCGATATATTTTGTACGTATCAGCAACTCTCTTGAAAATTGTAGAATTCTTCTCTGGTATTTTGGCAAAAATTAATAGACCTAGCGCCATAAGACTACCAAGGGCCAAGAAAAGAGTTTTATTTTTCATTTGATTCGGAATAATTAACTTTCAAATAATCGAAAATATTCAATTGAATTTTTAAATTCAAATTTTAATGCTGAACGACTTGAATTACTGACGAATAACATTTTAATACTCTACCCTTTTTCCTTATCTTTGAGGCCTCTAACTAACAAACACAGATCATGGAATTACTAGAAATCACTGACAATGTTTTCTTGCGTCAATTCGAAATCAACATTGATGGTCATTTAATCAAAATGGAGTACGCTGCCCAAGAAAAGAAAATTTTTTTGACCAAATTAGTAATTCCTGAGGCCCTCGAAGAGGACACTCTAGCTGACGACTTTATTACCTCTGTTCTAAGGCACGTACAAGAAAAAAACTTAAGAGTGGTTCCAACAAGTCCTCAAGTCGCCAAGTTTTTAAGAAAAAACCGAAATAAGTTTAAAGAGATTTTACCTGTGGGCATTAGAATCTAAGTTTTCTGCCGTTGTTCTCACATATCCTTCTTCATCGATATAATCTAATTTTACCCAGCGAAGTTCGTTTGAATACTTTGGATTCCAAGGAAGCCTGACCTTAATGTAATTGTCTGTGAATCCTACCAAATATCCATCTTTGATTTCTTTTTCAAAAAGCACACTTCTCCTTGTGTCCAAATGTTTTTCGTAAAATATTCTTCTTTTTTTTGCAGATAAAATTCTGAGCATTTTTGATCTTTTTTTTCTAATGGCAAAGTCCACTCTTCCATCCATTAATGGGGCCTCAGTACCTGCTCGCTCAGAAAAGGTAAAAACGTGTAAATACGAGATGTCTAATTCTTGCAGGTACCTATACGTTTTTTTGAATAGCTCCTCTGTCTCGCCAGGAAATCCGACAATTACATCCACACCAATACAAGCTTCAGGCATTAAATGTCTTATCTTTTGAATTCGTTCTGTATACAATTTTGTTAGATATCTACGCTTCATTTTCTTTAAAATTTCATCACTTCCGCTTTGAAGTGGTATGTGAAAATGAGGTACAAAAGATTCGCTTTTTGCTACAAATTCTATGATAGGATTATGCAATAAATTAGGTTCAATGGAGGAAATTCTATACCGAGTAATTTTAGGCAATTTATCAAGGGCTTCAACGAGCTCTAAAAAGGTGTGCTCATGTTTTTTGTTACCAAGCTCTCCTTTACCATAATCTCCAATATTCACTCCTGTCAAAACAATTTCACGAATATTTTTAACAGCGATTTCCTCTGCATTTTTAAGTACATTTTTTAAAGTATCACTCCTAGAAATACCTCGAGCCATTGGGATTGTGCAATACGTACATGGATAATCACATCCGTCCTGCACTTTTAAAAATGCTCTAGTACGGTCTCCAATTGCATAGCTACCTTTATATTGATTCACTTCATCAATTTCACAAGAATGAATTTTTGTGAGCTCTTTGTCATTATCAAATAAATCTTCTATAAACTGTGTTAAATTAAATTTTTCACTGGCACCCAAAACTAAATCCACCCCTTCTACAGCAGCGAGTTCTTCAGGTTGAAGTTGGGCGTAACATCCCACGGCAATTATAAATGCATCGTTGTTCTGAGCATATGCCTTTTTGGCAATGGTTTTAAATTTTTTATCTGCATTCTCCGTGACAGAGCAGGTATTTATCACATAAACATCAGCCTTAGATTCAAATGGAACTTTTTCGTAACCTTTTTCTTGAACACCTCTCGACAGTGTAGATGTCTCTGAGTAATTCAGCTTACAACCTAGGGTGTAAAAAGCTACTTTTTTCATTTGTATCACTTCTTCCATTTCTGTTCTAAGTTGTAAATTTTTTCAAACAAATGTTCATCTTCTTCTGAAAATTCCAAGCCACGCCTGTCCATAGCAATTCGAGCTACTTCAATGGCTTTTTTTAGTTTAAAGTCAGAGTATCCTAAATTCCCGCCCCAACTAAAACTAGGGATAAAATTTCTCGGAAAGCCTGAACCATAAATATTACATGAAAATCCAATTACCGTACCTGTATTGAACATCGTATTAATTGCAGATTTACTATGATCGCCCATAATTAAACCTAAAAATTGTTCTTCTGTTTGGTCAAATCGTTCTGACTCATAATTCCAAAGTTTAACTCTAGCATAGTTGTTTTTGAGATTTGAAGTATTTGTGTCTGCTCCCAAATTACACCACTCACCTATAACAGAATCACCTAAAAACCCATCATGCCCTTTGTTACTGTAGCCAAAAAACATGACGCTTTTAATTTCTCCACCTACTTTAGATTGAGGACCAAAGCAAGATGGGCCGTAGATTTTAGCACCCATCTTAACAGTAGAATCCTGTGCAATACCTATAGGACCTCTCAGCAATGAACCCTCCATTACCTGACTATTCTTTCCAATATAAATGGGACCCTGTTGGGTATTTAGAACAGAAGCGTATACTTGTGCTCCTTCCTCTATAAAAACAGGATGATTTCCTATGATAATATTAGAAGGATGATACTTTTGACTTACTCTACTAGCAGTAAGTAATTCAAAATCAACATCAAAAGCAGCTCTTAGTTTTGAAAATAAATGCCAAGGTTTTGAAATTTGAATCAAGGATTCATCATAAATCACCGTTGTCAACTCTTCAAAAGAAGTCAAGAAATCTTTGCTTCTATAAGCGATAATACAATCATCTTGCAGTAAGACTGTTTGGTCTGCCAAATTCAAGATTTGTTCAACCAAAGATTTATTCGGTAATATAGTGGCATTAACAACTAGTTTGTCTTTTGCCTCATTGGCAAATTCAAATTTATCAGATAGATAAGACTCTGTCCACACAAAAGTCTGTCGACCTGATATCTTTTCCCATTTTTCACGTATGGTGAGCATTCCAAATCTCAGCTCTGCAATAGGCTTATTAAAAGTCAAGGGCAAAAAGGCGCTGTGAAAATTAAAATCAGATAAGATGAGGGTCATTTTCTTTTTTTGGCAAAAATAGCCATAAAAAAAGCACCTTTCAAGAGGTGCTTTTTTTCTTTTAATGTAAAAGGATTATTCTTTTTTAAACTTTTTGTATTTGTTCTTGAACTTATCAATTCTTCCGGCTGTATCTACAAGTTTAGACTTACCTGTGTAGTAAGGATGAGAAGTTCTAGAAATCTCTAACTTCACAAGAGGATACTCAACTCCTTCAATTTCAATGTTCTCTTTAGTGTCAACAGTTGACTTCGTTATAAACACATCCTCGTTAGACATGTCTTTGAATGCCACTAATCTGTAGTTCGTTGGATGTATATCATTTTTCATACCCAGTCTTCTTTTAAGGTCTGCAAAGATAAATATTTTTTAAACTAAAACAAGAGATATTATCCGTTGAAATTATTTTAATTTTACCAAAAACTTAATCATGGATAATAAACAAACTACAACCGGTAAATTTGCACTCACATTTGGACTATTATTAGGAATAGCTGCTTCAGCTTTTTCATTCATTCTATACACTATGGACCTTCATTATCAAGGAGGCACTTCCGTTGTTGTGGTTAGTACTTTACTCTCATTAGCATTCATTGTAATCGGTATGTATCAATTTAAAACCGCTAACGAAGGAATTATGAGTTTCGGACAAGCTCTAAAAGTTGGTGTAGGTATCGGTTTAATAAGTGCCGTTATAAGTATTGCTTTTAATTTGGTTCTCACAAATTTGATCGACCCCGAAACGTTAACAAAGTCAATGGAATTTCAACGACAAAATTTAATTGAAAATTCTGAGTTGACACTAGAGCAAATTGATATGCAAATGGAAATGATTCAAAAATTCTCAACACCAGCAATTCAGGCAGGAATAGGTCTTCTAGCCTCTGTTATTTTTAGCTTTTTGCTATCACTCATTCCAGCTGCTATTCTCAAACGAAATGAAGAAGAATAGAAAAAATCTATTTTAGCTTAGAACAGAACATGAATGTATCTCTTGTAATTCCTTTATTAAACGAAGCAGAGTCCTTAAATGAATTACACGACTGGATTGTTTCTCAAATGATAAGCAATTCCTATACGTATGAATTGATTTTTATCGATGACGGTTCAACAGACGACTCATGGACAATCATTGAGTCAATATCTAAATCTAACAATTCAGTAAAAGCTATACGTTTTAAAAGAAACTATGGTAAATCTCAGGCGTTAAACGCAGGGTTTCAAATTGCTCAAGGTAATGTCATCGTCACTATGGATGCTGACCTACAAGACAATCCAGAAGAAATTCCTATGCTCGTAAATATGATTGAAGAAGAGCATTATGATTTAGTCTCTGGTTGGAAAAAAAAGAGATACGATTCTTTTTTAACCAAAAATTTACCTTCAAAGTTATTTAATTGGGCTGCCCGAAAGACATCAGGAATTGAACTACACGATTTTAATTGCGGACTTAAGGCATATAAAAATGAAGTGATTAAAGCGATTGACGTCTATGGGGAAATGCACAGATATATTCCAGTATTGGCAAAAAATGCAGGCTATGACAGAATTACAGAAAAAGTAGTTCAGCACCAAGCTCGAAAATACGGCTACACCAAATTTGGCATTGAACGATTCGTAAATGGCTTTTTAGATTTAATCACCATTTGGTTTGTCAGCAAGTTTTCCAAACAACCAATGCATTTTTTTGGCTCATTAGGCACTCTAGTATTTCTCATAGGGTTCTTGTTTGCACTTTATCTGGGAATAGATAAACTTTACGTTAACACCTCAGGACGACTAATTACACAGCGGCCCGAATTTTATATTGCATTGGTCTCTATGATCATAGGTACGCAATTATTTTTAGCTGGTTTTATTTCAGAGATGATTAGCAGAAATAAATCAAATAAAAAACGTTACCACATACATTCTTTTTTAAATCTCAATCCGAAAAATGACATACATTGATAATGCCAAGCAGTGGCTAGGAAGCACATTTGACAAAGACACAAAAAACCAAATACAGCACCTGTTAGACACCAATCCCGAAGAGCTTGAAGACTTATTTTACAAGGATTTAGAGTTTGGAACCGGAGGAATGCGAGGTGTGATGGGTATTGGAACAAATCGAATCAACACCTACACCCTAGGAAGAAACACCCAAGGTATTTGCAATTACTTACACGCCAGTTCTATCGATGAAAAATCTTTATCTGTTGTAATAGCATATGATTGTAGACATCAAAGTGATACCCTTGCCCAATGCGTGGCAGAAGTATTTTCAGCTAATGATATACAGGTATATATTTTTAGTTCGCTCAGAACTACACCTGAATTATCGTTTGCCGTAAGACAATTAAAATGTGACATTGGCATTGTTTTAACAGCTTCTCATAACCCACCCGAATACAACGGATATAAAGTCTATAACAACGAAGGTGGTCAAATCGTTCCTCCTCAAGATCAGGATATTATCAGTGCCATTAATCAGGTTCATTTTAATGAAATTAATTTTAGTCCAAAACATGACTTAATTCAAAAAATAGACCAACGCATAGACGAAGCTTTTTTTGAAGCGGCTGTACATGCAGGAAGTTTTAATGCCGAAGGTAAAAATGATTTAAGCATAGTCTTTACTCCTATCCATGGGACTTCTATTACAGCTATTCCACAGGTACTTCAAAAAGCGGGCTACCACAATGTCAACATAATTAAAGAACAGGCAGAGCCTAACGGAAATGGTGCATTTCCAACTGTAGTTTCTCCAAATCCAGAAGAAGCTGAAGCCCTCAACCTCGCACTGACAAAAGCTGATGAAATTAAAGCTGACATTGTTATAGGAACTGATCCAGATAGTGACAGACTTGGAATTGCAGTTAGAGATGCAAATGATAAAATGATCTTGTTAAACGGAAACCAAACAATGGTCGTCATGACTCAATTTTTACTTGAAGAGGCCTTAAAAAAAGGCTTAAATGGAAATGAGTTTATAGCCTCAACTATTGTTTCTACACCCATGATTCTAAACATTGCCAAAAAATTTAATCTAAATTGTAAAATTTCATTAACAGGTTTCAAATGGATAGGAAAGATGATTACCGATTTTCCTGAATTAAAATTCATAGGTGGCGGTGAAGAGAGCTACGGTTATATGGTCGCAGATTTTGTAAGAGATAAGGATGCTGTCACCTCTACCCTATTAGCCTGTGAAATTGCGAGTCAATGTAAAGCCAATGGAAGTTCATTTTACAACTATCTAATTGATTGTTATGTGGAATACGGATTATACCAAGAAAAACTTGTTTCCATAACTAAAAAAGGAAAAAAAGGCGCTGAAGAAATCGAACAAATGATGCTGAACTTCAAAAAAACACCACCTACTTCTATAGCCGGATCAAAGGTGAAGTTTTTCGAAGATTATGCCACTTCTGAAAAAACAAATCTATTTTCTGGAGAAAAAGCTGCCATAGCACTTCCCAAATCTAAAGTCTTTATCTTCGAAACAGAAGATGGAACAAGAGTAGCTGCTAGACCAAGTGGCACAGAACCAAAAATAAAGTTTTACATAAGTGCCAACACTTCTTTGAATAGTAAAGAAGAATACGCCGCGAGACAGGAAGAGCTTGAGAAAAAAATACAAAGAATTTTAACTGAGTTTAAATTGAACTAAATTGGAGAGTGGAGCATAGTCTATCACATATTTTAAAATTTGGAATAAGGTATAAGAAAAACGCACTTTTAAATGTGCTTTTGAACATATTCTATGCCTTTTTCAACGTCCTTTCGATTTTAATTTTCATTCCGACTCTTGGTATTCTTTTTAATACAGAAGAAAAAATTTATTTAAAGCCCGATTTCAATTCTATTGGAGATTTAAAAACATATATCGAAGAAATGCTGAGTTTTTACCTTACCCAGTTAGAAACTCAAAATGGACCTGAGGCAGCCTTGCTGTTTATCGTATTGGCATCAGCGGTAATTTTCTTCTTTAAAAACCTCTTTAGGTACTTGGCACTTTACGTACTCTCTTTTTTGAGAACAGGAATGGTCAAAGACATTCAAGACGCCCTTTATATCAAATCACTATCACTATCTCTTAACTATTTTAACAACAACAATAAAGGAGACTTAATTGCACGGATGACTTCTGATGTCAAAGAAGTTGAAGGTTCCATCATCAATAGCTTAGAAGCATTGGCAAGAGAACCTTTAACCATTGTTTTTGTGTTGATTTCCATGTTTGCCATTAGCACGCATTTAACCTTATTTGTCTTTGTGTTTTTACCCATTACTGGTTTCATCATCTCAAGTGTGGGTAAGAGACTAAAAGCTACATCTTTAGAAGCGCAAAAAGAAACTGGAGTCTTTCTTTCTTTTTTAGAGCAAAGCCTTACTTCACTCAAAATCATTAAAGCCTTTAATGCGGACCCTGAATTCAGCACCACATTTAAAAGGTCAACAGCGCGATTTCGAAAACTTATGAACTCTGTTCTACAGCGTAAAGGTTTGGCTGCACCAATGAGCGAGTTTTTAGGAGTTATGGTTGTGCTTACGGTACTTTGGTACGGTGGTAAGCTTGTTTTACAAGGTGATGATGAGCTCAGTCCACAGGAATTTTTGGGTTATATCGGATTGTTTTACACCATTATCAACCCTGTAAAAAATATTACTACAATCAACTACAACATCAAAAAAGGAAAAGCATCTGCAGAGCGAATTGTAGAAATACTCCGTGAAAAAAACAATATTGAAGATGGTCCAGAAAATAGCATTCCTGCTTTTAAATATCAAATTCAATTTAAAAAAGTACATTTCTCCTATGAGACAGATTTAGTTTTAAACGATCTGAGTTTTAACTTAAATAAAGGTGAAACCCTCGCATTAGTGGGACAATCAGGCGGAGGTAAATCAACTATAGGTCATTTACTTTGTCGATTCTACGACGTTAATTCTGGCGCTATTAGTCTAGATGGCGTGAATATTAAAGACTACACGAAAAGAGCACTTCGAGAACATATTGCAGTGGTCACCCAAGAACCGTTGTTATTTAATGATAGTGTCGCCAATAATATTGCACTAGGACAAGCAGAAAACTATTCCAAAGAAGAAATTATTCAGGCGGCTAAAGTAGCCAATGCACATGAGTTCATTACCCAGCTCCCTATGCAGTACGAAACAAACATTGGCGATACAGGAGGCAAACTCTCTGGAGGTCAAAAACAAAGATTGGCTATTGCCCGTGCAGTTTTGAAAAACGCCCCTATTTTACTCTTAGATGAGGCAACCTCAGCATTAGATACAAATAGTGAAAAATTAGTGCAAGAAGCATTAAACAGACTGATGAAACAAAAAACAGCCATTGTAATTGCACATCGTTTATCTACAATTACGAAGGCCGATCAAATAGCGGTCATTGATCAAGGAAAAATTGTTGAGCACGGGAATCACCAGCAGCTCATCTCAAAAAAAGGAGTTTATTATAAGCTCGTTGAACTGCAAAATATAGGTAATGTTTAAACTTTTTTCAAATATCTTCGTCTTATATTAAAATTGAAGATTTTGCAGGATGAGATAACATTAGTTCGTCAACTCAAAGAGAAAAAAACCAGAGATCAGGCCTTCCGTATTTTGCTAGACAAATACAAAGAACCTTTGTATTGGCATATCAGAAGAATTGTACTGAATCACGATGATACTGATGATGTTCTTCAAAACACTTTCGTTAAAGTTTTCTTTAATATTGAGCAATTTCAAAACAAGAGTAAGTTGTATTCTTGGGTGTATCGAATCGCCACAAATGAAAGTATAGATTTCATAAAAAAAAGAAGTCGAATAAGAGGTGTTTCAAACAAAGAATACATATCACACGTAGCAGAGAAACTTGTAGCTGACCCGTATTTTAACGAAGATGAGACTGCGTATAAATTACAAAATGCTATTGCTCAATTACCTGAAAAACAGCGAATTGTTTTTAATATGAGGTATTACGATGAAATGAGTTATGCCGATATCGCTAAAATTTTAAACAGAAGTGAAGGAGCACTGAAAAGTTCATACCATCACGCTTACCATAAAATAAAAAATTACTTTAATGAAGAAAATTAATCGCGGATTTAAACTACCTGAAGAGTACTATTTTAATGACTTCGACCAAAAGATTGAGGAGCGCTTAAAATGGTCTACTAAAGGTGATTTTCGAATGCCTGAAGATTATTTTGAAGAACTTAATGAAAATATCTTCATGAGCTTGGTAAAAAAGCGTCGTAACAAAGTCGTTTCCTTAATTAGACAGAGTGTCGCAACAGCTGCTGCTGTAAGTTTGTTAGTCGTAATGTATACCACGTCATTTTCAAATGAAATGAACCAAAATACCAACAAGTCTGAGGTCATGCTAGAATCCACAGAAAAAGAGGATATAGAAATTTATTTCGAAGCCATCAATTGGGATCTCCAAAATGAAAACCTTGCCCTTTTAATTGAGACCATTAACGAATAATTTAAACATGAAGATTACAACGTTTAAATACTACCAATATTTAATTATCACATTAGGATTAGTTTTTAGTCTTTGCGTCACAGCACAAGAAAAAAGATCATTCGAAGAAAGAATGGAACGAATGAAAACGCTAAAACGTCAGTATTTCAATGAAAATATAAGCTTTACTGAAAAAGAAAAGAGTGAATATTGGCCCATACACGACAAACACCAAAAAATCATATGGGGTTTACATGCTAGAGAAAAAAAGCAGCTTAGAAAATTCAGAGAATTAGGTAAAGAAGCTAGTGAGGAAGATTCTTCTTATTTCTTAGATGAGATGTCTAAAATTGAAATTGAAAGACATCAAGAAAAACGGCGCTATTTTGAAGAATTAAAAACCATTCTTCCTTCAAGTAAAATACTTGATCAATATAAAGCTGAGGATGATTTTAATGAAAATCTTATAAAACGATACAGAAGAAAAGACAAAGCACGAAATCCTTAAGTATCTTCGCAGCCTAATTAAGCTCGATGCGATTTCACAGAAATTTAGTTTTAGCCTGTATAGAGGCCCTTCATCTAATTATCAATCAGAGTAAATACGCTGATAAAGTTATTGAAAGCGTTTTAAAAAAAGACAAGCGTTGGGGTGCACGAGACAGAGCCTTCATCGCTCAAACGGTTTACGACATTGTACGAAACCAAAGAATGTACTTGCATATTGCAGGCGTTAAAACACCACTGCACACTACAGAAATTTGGAGGTTAATTTCAATTTGGATTGTTTTAAACAATTTTGAATTACCTGAATGGAAAGAATTTGAGAAGACACCTGTGCGTCGCATTCGAGGTCGCTATTATGAAAGTAGCAAGTCTTTTGTGCACAAGGAATCCATTCCTGATTGGATTGATCAGTTAGGCCGTACTCAACTCGACCCAAAACTTTGGGAAAAAGAAGTCCATGCCTTAAATCAACCTGCTGAAGTAGTTTTACGGGTCAACACCCTCAAGTACACTGAAAAAGAGCTCATTAATGATTTAGAAAAAGACGGTATTTTAACCGAACGAATATCCGCCTATCCAGGCGCTTTAATTGCCAAAGAACGCAGCAATTTATTTAAGACAAACGCCTTTAAAAATGGATATTTTGAAATACAAGATGCCAACTCTCAACTAGTAGCCCCATTTTTAGATGTCCAAAAAGGACATAGGGTTATTGATTGTTGTGCTGGTGCAGGAGGAAAATCATTACATCTAGCTGCTTTGATGCAAAATAAAGGGCAGTTAATCGCTATGGATATATATCTATATAAATTAAACGAACTTAAAAAGAGAGCTAAAAGGGCGGGCGCTTTCAACATTGAAACGCGATTAATTGAAGGAAAAAAATCCATAAAAAAATTGAAGCATTCTGCCGATCGTGTTCTTATAGACGCTCCCTGCAGTGGATTAGGTGTTTTAAAGCGAAACCCAGACGCCAAATGGAAGCTACAACCGGAACACTTAAACAAGCTAAAAGAAACACAGCGACAGCTGTTACAAGAATACTCAGCAATGCTAAAGCCTGGAGGGAAACTAGTTTATGCCACTTGTTCTATACTGCCTCAAGAAAATGAGGGTCAGGTAGAAACCTTTCTAAAAAGTCCTGCTGGTGAATCTTTTACTTGTACTCAACACAAGACCTTATATGCCCACAAAAATGGGTATGATGGCTTTTTTATGGCACAGTTTGAACATCAAAGCTAATGTTCTAATTTTGTCAAACAACAAGTAATTATGATCTACTTTTTCAGTAACCCCAACAACCATATTTTTGCTGCATCTTCGTCTACTCCACTAAACGAGAACAGCATTAAAAAACTAAATTGGGTATTAAACGCAACCTTGCTCAACAATACAACAGAAGTATCTGGGGACTTCATTGGTCCTAGAGCTAGTATGCTTACACCTTGGAGCACAAACGCTACAGATATTCTAAAAAACATGGGGGTTTTCAACCTCACCCGTATAGAAGAGTACCTACCTTCTGCTGATCAGGTATCTTACGATCCAATGTTAATGCAGAAATACAATTTACTGAATCAAGACTTGTTTAAAATTGATTTGGTATCGGAGCAATTGGCAGATATCACCGATATCGAAAAGTACAACAAAGAAGAAGGGCTGGCCTTAAGTCAAGATGAAATTGATTACCTCAAGCAATTGTCAGAAGAGTTGGGACGTCCCCTAACCGATGCCGAAGTATTTGGTTTTTCTCAAGTCAACTCGGAACATTGCAGACATAAAATTTTTAATGGAAGTTTTATACTCAACAATCAAGAACAGTCCGATTCGCTCTTCGATTTAATCAAAAAAACAGCTAAGACTAATCCTAATGAAATCGTATCGGCCTATAAAGACAATGTTGCCTTTATCAATGGCCCTAAAGCGATTCAGTTCGCTCCTAAAGATTCTGAAAAAGCTTCCTTGTATACTGAACAAGAAACCGAAACTATTTTATCGCTCAAAGCCGAAACCCACAATTTTCCAACAACAGTAGAGCCTTTTAACGGAGCAGCAACAGGTTCTGGTGGTGAGATTAGAGATCGATTAGCTGGTGGTCAAGGCTCAATACCTCTCGCAGGAACAGCCGTTTACATGACTTCGTATCCGAGAACTGCACAACCATTAGCTTGGGAACATAAGTTAGGAGAAAAAAAATGGCTTTATCAAAATCCAACAGACATACTCATTAAAGCTTCTAATGGAGCGTCTGACTTTGGAAATAAGTTCGGACAACCTCTCATAGCCGGCTCTATATTGACCTTTGAGCACCAAGAAGAAGAAGCTAATTTTGACCAGCGTCATTTAGGTTTTGATAAAGTTATCATGCTAGCTGGTGGAGTTGGATACGGATTAAAAAAATACGCCTTCAAGAAAAAGCCAAAAAAAGGAGACCTCATCGTTATTTTAGGAGGAGACAATTATAGAATTGGAATGGGAGGTGCAGCCGTATCCTCTGCAGACACTGGTGCATTTAATGCAGCTTTAGAGCTCAATGCCGTACAAAGATCTAATCCTGAAATGCAAAAGCGAGTAGCCAATGCCATCAGAGCGCTCGTAGAGCGAGCAGAAAATCCAATTGTATCAATACATGATCACGGAGCTGGTGGGCATTTAAATTGCCTCTCAGAATTAGTTGAAGAAACAGGGGGTAAAATAGACATCAATAAATTACCAATTGGTGATCCCACCCTATCCGAAAAAGAAATCATAGGTAATGAATCCCAAGAACGAATGGGATTAATTATCGATCCAAAAGATCAAGAACTACTTCGAACTATTTCAGAAAGAGAACAGGCTCCTATGTTTGTAGTGGGTGAAGTAACCGAAGACATGCATTTTGAGTTTGCCGCATCTGATAAGACTAAAAAAGCCATAGATTTAGAACTTTCAGGTTTATTTGGTAATTCTCCCAAAACAATCATTGCAGACATCAATACTCCTCGTTTATATGCAGACCCCAACTACCAAATTGATTTTGTTTTAGATTATCTAGAAAACGTACTTCAATTAGAAGCGGTGGCTTGTAAAGATTGGTTAACCAACAAGGTTGACCGTTGTGTAGGGGGAAAAGTAGCTATTCAACAATGCGTGGGTGAATTACAGTTACCTCTTAATAACTGTGGTGTAATGGCATTAGATTACATTAGCCAAAAAGGTATTGCGACTTCTATAGGGCATTCACCAATCTCAGGTTTAATAAATCCCAAAGCAGGAAGTCAAAACAGTATTGCTGAGGCCCTTGCTAACATCATATGGGCACCTCTCGAAAAGGGTATTCAAAGTTTATCGCTTTCAGCAAATTGGATGTGGCCCTGTAATAATGAAGGAGAAGACGAGAGATTGTATAAAGCCGTTCAAGCAGCTAGTGACTTTGCTATTGAGCTCGGAATTAATATACCAACAGGTAAAGATTCGCTTTCAATGAAACAAAAATACTCAGATAAAGAAGTACTTTCACCAGGAACTGTAATTATATCAGCCACAGGACAGTGCTCCGATTTTACAAGGGTAATTGAACCTGTTGGAAAATTAGATCAAGGTGAGCTTTACTACATTAATTTATCACAAGAAGATTTAGAATTAGGCGGATCGAGCTTTGCTCAAAGTTTAAATGCTATTGGACAAAAAACAAGTGGTATTGCTAATGCAAAAGATTTTGCGAAAACTTTTGATTTCATACAAGAAGGAATTAAAACCGATAAAATCTGTGCAGGTCATGATATTTCCTCTGGTGGACTCATCACCTGTTTACTTGAAATGTGCTTTGCAACAAGAAATTTGGGGGCAGAAATCGATTTGAGTGAATTGGGGCAAACCGACTTTGTAAAGTTACTCTTTGCTGAAAACAGCGGTATTCTCCTGCAATTGACAGCAGAAGCGGAACAGTGGATTAAAGATTGTCCAATTCCTGCAATTAAAATCGGTCAATTCTGTACATCAGAAACCCTAGCGATCAAGAATAAGGGTGTAGAAATGGGAATACCTGTGGCGCGTTTTAGAGATTTATGGTATAATACTTCCTACCGAATGGACGAGCTGCAAACTGCAAATAGTCTTGCAAAAGATCGTTTTGAAAATTACAAAAACCAACCACTATGCTATACTTTTCCAGCAGCCTTTGATGGTGAAATTCCTTCCAAACCACAAAAGAAACCGCTCGCAGGTGTATTACGAGACAAAGGGAGTAATTCAGAAAGAGAAATGGCTAATGCACTCTATTTGGCTGGTTTCGACGTTAAAGATATTCATATGACCGATTTGATTTCTGGAAAAGAAAATCTCGAAGACATTCAACTCTTAGCTGCTGTTGGAGGATTTTCGAACTCTGATGTTCTTGGAAGTGCAAAAGGTTGGGCTGGGACATTTAAATTCAATTCGAATGCCCGAAGTGCTTTAGACGCATTTTTTAATAGACCTGATACGCTTTCTATAGGGATTTGCAACGGATGCCAGCTGTTTATGGAGCTTGAATTGATTTATCCAGATCACGAGGTACACGGAAAGATGATACATAATAAGTCAAATAAGCATGAGAGTAATTTTATTGGAGTAAAAATTGAGGCCAACAAATCGGTGATGCTTTCAAATATGGAGGGCTGTGAATTAGGTGTGTGGATTTCTCACGGTGAGGGAAATTTCAGACTACCCGAAACAGCAGAAAAATATCATGTTGTTGGCACCTATAGTTACGACGCCTATCCTGCGAACCCAAATGGCAGTGATTTGAATGCGGCTATGCTCTGCGATGTGAGTGGACGTCACTTGGTTTCAATGCCTCATATGGAGCGTTCTATTTTTAGTTGGAATTGGGCTCATTATCCAGATCAATACAATCATCGAGTATCTCCTTGGATTAAAGCCTTTGAAAACGCTAGAAACTGGATTTTAAATTCTTATTGATTATCCTTATTTTGCATAGAACTAACACTATGCTAACATGTCAACGATTACTAGATTATTCGACTTTATTTATCACCAAGAAAAAAACAGTCCTTTAGAAAAATGCCTTTCCACTAAATACAATGGTATATGGAAATCATTAAGCACAAATGAGGTCATTGACCACGCAAATGCCGTAAGCCGAGGGCTTATTAATATAGGAATCGAAGCCAACGATAAAGTTGCTCTTATCTCAATGTCTAACAGAACGGAGTGGACTATTTTTGACATTGGAGCACTTCAGGTAGGAGCTCAAACTGTACCCATCTATCCTACTATATCTGAAGATGATTACGCATATATATTAAACCATAGCGAGTCTAAAATTGTTGTAGTTTCATGTCAAGAAGTTCTAGATAAAGTGCTAAAGGTCAGTAATGAGCTAAAGACAGTTAAGGAGATTTATAGCTTTGATCAACTAGAAAATTGCACACATTGGAGCGATATTCTAGAAAAAGGTAAAAATGTTGCAGAACAAGAAGAAGTTGAAAAAAGAAAAGCAGCGGTTGCCGAAGAAAGTTTAGCGACGATCATATACACCTCAGGTACTACCGGACGACCAAAAGGGGTAATGCTTTCTCATAGTAATATTGTACAAAATGTTCTTGCTGCAGAAGAGCGTGTTCCATTTGTAGATGGATCTCATGCGTTGAGTTTTCTTCCTTTATGTCACATTTTTGAACGGGTAATTTTATACATCTACCAATATTGTGGCGTAAGTGTTTATTACGGTGAAGGTTTAGATAAAATAAGTGAGAACATCAATGAGGTCAAACCGATGATCATGACGGTAGTACCAAGACTTCTAGAAAAAGTATACGACAAGATTGTATCGAAAGGAAAAGACCTTACGGGAGTTAAGAAAAGTATATTTTTCTGGGCTGTTTCATTGGGATTGAGATACGAGCCTTACGGTCAAAACGGATGGTGGTATGAAACAAAACTAAAACTAGCTCGAAAACTAATTTTTAGTAAGTGGCAACAGGCACTCGGAGGGAATTTAGACTTACTAGTTTCTGGAAGTGCTGCCCTTCAACCTAGATTAGCTCGAGTCTTTGGAGCCGCTGGAATTCCAATAATGGAAGGATACGGATTGACAGAGACTTCTCCTGTAATCAGTGTAAACGATGAGCGTAATCGAGGATGGAAAATTGGGACTGTTGGAAAAGTAATATCAGGTTTGGAAGTAAAAATTGCAGAAGACGGAGAGATTTTGTGCAAAGGACCAAACGTAATGATGGGCTATTATAAGGATCCGGAAAAAACAGCAGAAGCGATTACAGATGATTTCTTTCATACAGGAGATATTGGTAAAATTGATTCAGAAGGTTTCTTGAGAATCACAGACCGTAAAAAAGAAATGTTCAAGACTTCTGGAGGAAAATATGTTGCACCTCAACTCCTTGAAAATAAGTGTAAAGAATCATTTTTTATTGAACAAATAATGGTTGTAGGAGATGGTGAGAAAATGCCAGCCGCACTCATTCAGCCTAACTTTGAATTTGTAACAGATTGGGCGGTCAAAAAAAGGATTTCAATTCCGAGCAACCCAGCTGAATTATCAAAAAACGCTGAAGTAATAAATAGAATCGCTGAAGAAATTGAAAAAGCCAATACATCTTTCGCCAAATGGGAAAAAATAAAACAGTTCAGATTAACTCCTGAGGTTTGGAGTATTGACCTGGGTCACCTCACACCTACCATGAAGTTAAAACGTAAATTCATTAAAGAGCGTTATATCGACCTCTACAATGACATTTACAGCAAGTAAAATAATTATAGTCGTTCGATACCATTTAAAATCGAAGTAATCTAATGAAATAATTAATGTAAAAGAGGTTTTGCCATTGATTGGATAATAAAGATACCCCACTAGATAAAGCTGGGTATTAGTATCTAGTGGGGGCAGAATAGTTTAAACGGAAGTATTATTAAAATTGGTTAAGCACTTGAGAGCAATAAATTAGATAATATCTCACGTTCACTTCAAGTTATTCTTTTGTACTGTGTATTACTAATTTTGTTTAAGTTGATATAGGGCAGATTGGCCCGTTTAGACCTGTTTTATCTTTAAAAAAATAAACAAAACGATTAAATATGAGTCAAAATAGCCTGATTTTTAATTTGACGTATTCTGCGAAAACCATGAATGCTGACCAAAATGATTTTTTTTAACAGGAATTTGATTATCAAGATAATATTCTAATCCTTTTAATACATTTTTCAAATACTGTTCCAGTTTGGGTTTGATAATAAAGAGGTAAATGAAAGCGTACATATATTTGGGCACTTTGCTCGTTTTGTACGGATATATACTTATTGTCAAACTGCAACCTTCTCCATGATCCTGTAATTGCCACGCTACATTTGATTTTTTACCATTTTCTTTTCCAATCGAAAGTTCAAATCCAGAATTTGGAATCCACTTATTGAATTCTCTAATGTATTCTAGACCATTTAAATAAATAATTTTGTCCTTTTTTTGTTCTGACCATATCATAACAGGGTTTCTCATACAAAAAGGGTGATACAGCTCTAATGCACTTTCTGAGGATACAACTTTCCAAACCCTAAACCTTGAATGATTTAGCATTATTTTATTCGAAACTTTCACCTTATTCCCTCCTATTCCATAAGAATTATTAGTTCTTTAATCATAAATGTGATTTAAAAACAATAAACATTTCTTTTGAATTTAAAAGTTCGGGCTTATCTTCTAAAAACTCTTCTAGCCAAATTCTCAACTCTAAAAGTTCATAAGGTAAAAGCTGCTTGATGGCTTTTTGTATTTCTTTGGTAAATAATTCATAACTAAAAGACACCTTGGTTAAGATATTCTTAGTATACTCTAAATTTTTGTTCTCCATAATCTATAGTTAAGATTTTAAATAAGTTTAGTCAAGAGAAATTTATCACATCTTAGTGTAAGTAAAAAGAAAATAGTTAAGAAAAATAGATATTGTAAAATACAAGCTATTACATAATGGTTTTGATGAAATTTATACCTAATTATTACAATAAATTGAATATTAAACAAGAACAAAATTTTTGTTTAACTTATTGAGTATTAATTAGTTGTTAATTGCGCATTAAATGATTCACGTTGTGCTGTTTAAAGTTAAACACTCGAATTAATCAAAACAATCAAAGAATGGCTTAGATGGCTCAGACAGTACACAAGATTATGTATTTTACGAGGTCATATAAGTACATTTAATAAGCTCTATTTTACATATAATTATCACAAAAACTTTGTACATTTTATATTGAAGATAAAAATACTATGCATGCATAATATTTTGTATATTTGAATGTGTCAGATACTAATCAAAATATTACTCTCGATCACGCGTTAAGGGCAACTTGGCAAAGTATTTCGAAAATGTACAACGAAATGGCAAAACCTTATGGCGTGACTATGGCTGTAGGGCTTACACTTTTAAATTTAGATCCTAAAAATGGTGTTTCTAGTACTGCGCTCGGCCCTATGATGGGAATGGAATCCACTTCGCTTTCTAGGCTTGTTAATAACCTCGAAGATTTAAACCTTATTGAGCGAAAACAAAATCCTGTAGATAAAAGAGGTGTACATATTCATCTGACCGCACTTGGTTTAGAAAAAAGAGACTTAATAAAAGAACACGTTTTAAATTTCAATCATCGCGTTACATCTAAATTGAGTACAGAAGACATAAAAGGCTATTTCAAAACCATAGAAATGCTCGAAAATGTGGCGTTACAAATAAAATCAACTCTAAATCCCGAATAAGAATGAAAACAAAAAGACGGATTAAAAAGATAGCAGTCATAGGCTCTGGAATAATGGGAAGTGGCATTGCTTGTCATTTTGCCAATATTGGCCTAGAAGTATTACTTTTAGATATCGTTCCTAAATCACTTAATGATAAAGAGGAAAAACAAGGATTAAATCTTTCTGACTCTAAAGTTCGAAATCGAATCGTACGGGAATCATTGGAGAAGGCAATTAAGTCTAAACCAGCTCCACTATATCACTCGAGCTTAAAAAGTCACATCAGTATAGGAAATTTAGAAGATGATTTACCTCAAATCGCAGATGTAGATTGGATTATAGAGGTAGTTGTAGAACGTCTGGACATCAAACTTCAGGTTTTTGAGCAACTAGAAAACTATCGAAAACCGGGAACGTTGATAAGCACTAATACTTCTGGAATTCCGATACAACTCATGCTAAAGGGTCGCTCAGATGATTTCAAAAAATACTTTTGTGGAACACATTTTTTTAACCCTGCACGATATTTAAAATTATTTGAAATTATCCCGTCTGAGCATACTTCAGAAGAAGTGATTTCATTCTTTACGTTATTTGCAGATAAATTTTTAGGAAAAACACCAGTAGTCGCAAGAGATACTCCCGCATTCATTGGAAATCGAATAGGTATTTTCAGTATCCAAAGTTTATTCCACACAGTGAAAAAGTTGGACATGAGTGTTGAAGATGTAGACAAACTCACTGGACCACTTATAGGACGTCCAAAATCAGCAACCTTCAGAACAGTTGATGTTGTTGGTTTGGACACCCTTGTTCATGTAGCTAATGGTATTAGTGAGCATTGTCCAAATGATGAACGTCACAGCGTTTTTGAGCTTCCTGCTTTTATCGAAACAATGATGGAGCATAAATGGTTGGGAAGTAAAACGGGCTCAGGTTTTTACAAAAAAACCAAGAATGAAGCCGGCAAGACAGAGATATTGTCCTTGGATCTTGACAGTCTCACCTACACTAGTCAGAAAAAATCCAAATTTACCATCCTAGAAAAAACTAAGGGAATAGACAATGTGATTGACAGGTTCCCAATACTCATAAGTGATGACGATAAAGCGAGTCTATTCTACCGAAAAAGTCTTGGCGAACTCTTTGCTTATGTCTCTCACCGTGTTGGCGAAATTACAGATGCCCTTTACAAGATTGATGACGCTATGAAAGCAGGGTTTGGATGGCAACACGGACCTTTTCAAATATGGGACTCCATTGGTTTTCAAAAAGGAATCGAACTCATAGCAGAAGCAGAACAACAAGCTGCAGACTGGATCACATCAAAAGCAAAAGACGAGAATTCATTCACTTTTTATCAAATTAAAGAAGGTCTAACCTATTATTTTGATCAGCAAAGCGATGCGTTTGTCAAAAAACCAGGTGCTGATGCCTTTATCATTTTGGATAACGTAAGAGAAACTAAAACCATTTTCACCAATAGTGAATGTGCTATTCAAGATTTAGGGGACGGAGTGCTTAATCTGGAATTCCAATCTAAAATGAACACCATTGGCGGTGATGTATTGGCTGGACTTAATAAGGCCATAGAAATCGCCGAAAAAGAATACGAGGGTTTAATCATTGGAAATCAAGGAGAAAATTATTCAGTGGGCGCCAATATTGGTATGATTTTTATGATGGCTGTAGAGCAAGAATACGAAGAGCTTAATATGGCCATAAAATATTTTCAAGATACTGTTATGCGTATGCGTTATTCCTCTATTCCTACTGTAGTTGCTCCCCATGGACTCACCTTAGGTGGTGGATGTGAATTGAGTATGCATGCCGATTCTGTGGTTGCAGCAGCGGAGACCTACATAGGACTAGTCGAATTTGGTGTGGGCCTAATTCCAGGTGGAGCAGGATCAAAAGAAATGACATTAAGGGCTGCTTCGCATTTTAGAAAAAATGATGTTGAGCTCAATGTACTGCAAGAGTATTTCATGAATATTGGCATGGCCAAAGTAGCGACTTCTGCTTATGAAGCTTTTGATATAGGTGTACTGCAACAACACAAAGATCTTGTCATAATAAATAAGGACCGACAAATTGCAGAAGCTAAAAAGAGAGTAATTAGTTTAGCCGAACAAGGTTACACACAACCCATTCAACGTAAAGACGTCAAAGTTCTTGGTAAGCAAGCCCTAGGAATGTTTTTAGTGGGAATTGATGGCATGCAAGCTGGAGGCTACATCAGTGAACACGACAAAAAGATTGCCTCCAAACTGGCTTATGTAATGTCAGGAGGTGAGTTATCCTCATCTCAAACAGTAAGTGAACAATACCTATTAGATATAGAGCGAGAAGCTTTTCTATCCCTTTGTGGAGAAAGAAAAACCATCGAGCGTATTCAACACATGTTAAAAACCGGTAAACCCCTAAGAAATTAAATTATGCAAACTGCTTACATTGTAAAAGGATATAGAACGGCCGTAGGTAAAGCCCCAAAAGGTGTGTTCAGATTTAAAAGACCGGATGAACTCGCAGCAGAAACTATTGCCCATTTGGTTGCACAAATCCCAGATTTAGACAAAAAACGAATTGATGATGTCATCGTAGGCAACGCGATGCCTGAGGCAGAACAAGGCTTAAACATCGCCCGTTTAATTTCACTCATGGGGCTTGAAACAGATGATGTTCCGGGGGTCACAGTAAATCGATATTGCGCATCAGGATTAGAGACAATTGCAATGGCTTCTGCTAAAATCAATGCTGGAATGGCCGATTGTATCATTGCCGGTGGTGTTGAAAGTATGAGTTACATCCCCATGGGAGGATACAAACCCACACCAGACTACAAAGTAGCTGCTGCAGGTAAAGAAGATTACTATTGGGGCATGGGATTAACCGCTGAAGAAGTCGCTAAAAAGTATGAAGTAAGTAGAGAAGAACAAGATCAGTTTTCTTTCGAATCACATCAAAAAGCACTTCGTGCAATTAAGGAGGATTACTTTAAAGATGAAATTGTTCCTATTCCCATTTCGAACACCTATGTCGATGAAAATGGAAAAAAACAATCCAAATCTTATACTGTGGAAAAAGATGAAGGACCACGAGCAGATACTTCTCTAGAAAAACTCTCTAGTCTAAGGCCCGTATTTGCTGCAAAAGGCAGTGTGACTGCTGGAAATTCTTCTCAAATGAGTGATGGAGCAGCTTTTGTAATGATCATGAGCGAACGCATGATTAAAGAATTAAACCTAGAACCTGTAGCGAGACTTGTCAGTTATGGAACTGCTGGGTTGGCACCAAAATTAATGGGTATGGGTCCCATTTATGCCATACCAAAAGCATTAGAACGCACTAACATGAATCTAAATCAAATGGCGCTAATCGAACTAAATGAAGCCTTTGCTTCCCAATCATTAGCGGTAATTAAAGAGCTAGATATCGATCCTCAAAAGGTTAATCCAAATGGCGGAGCTATAGCCTTAGGTCACCCTTTAGGTTGCACAGGAGCCAAACTTTCAGTCCAATTATTTAATGAGATGCGAAGACAATCCTTGCAAAACAAATACGGCTTAGTCACCATGTGCGTCGGAACAGGTCAAGGAGCTGCTGGAATTTTTGAATTTATATCCTAAATCGTTTAATAAATGAATACAGTTACAACAAGAACAAGAGGCGGACAGTTCATTGTCAAAGAAACTGACGCAGAAGATGTCTTTTCACTTGAAGATTTAAGTGAAGATCAAAGGATGATTCGAGAAAGCACACTCGAATTTGTAGAACGCGAATTATGGGCACATTGGGAACGCTTTGAAAAGAAAGATTACGCCTACACAGAAGAATGTATGCGAAAAGCTGGAGAATTAGGCTTATTGAGTGTTGCTGTTCCCGAAGCATACGGTGGTATGGGCATGGGTTTTGTAACTACTATGCTAGTATGTGATTACATTTCCGGAGCAACCGGATCTTTTAGCACTGCCTTTGGAGCTCATACAGGAATAGGAACCATGCCGATTACGCTATACGGCAATGAGGCTCAAAAGCAAAAATACGTACCCAAACTAGCTTCAGGAGAATGGTTTGGAGCCTATTGTTTAACTGAGCCTGGAGCAGGTTCAGACGCGAACTCAGGCAAAACAACAGCAGAGCTTTCTGATGACCAATCGCATTACCTGATCAACGGACAAAAAATGTGGATTTCAAATGCCGGTTTTTGCAATTTATTTATCGTATTCGCTCGAATTGAAAACGACAAAAATATCACGGGTTTTATTGTTGAAAATAATCCCGAAAATGGCATCAAATTGGGAGAAGAAGAAAATAAATTAGGAATTCACTCCTCTTCTACCCGACAAGTTTTTTTCAGTAACACTAAAGTTCCTGTGGAAAATATGTTGTCAGACAGAGGAAATGGATTTAAAATTGCGATGAACGCGCTGAATGTGGGTCGTATAAAACTAGCAGCAGCTTGCCTTGAAGCTCAACGACGGATTATTAAAGAATCAGCGTCTTATGCCTCACAACGTGTTCAATTTGGCAAACCAATCATCGAATTTGAAGCAATTTCATCTAAACTAGCTGAAATGCTCATGTATTGCTATGTAGACGAATCTGCATCATACAGAGCAGCACGAGATATTGAATTGGGAATTGAAAATCGCATTGCACAAGGAAAGTCTCATCAAGAGGCAGAACTTAAAGGCGTAGAAGAATTTGTGGTCGAATGTTCAATATTAAAAGTAATCGTCTCTGAACACGTTCAATGCTGTGCCGATGAAGGTATCCAAATTTTTGGAGGAATGGGATTTAGTGCTGACACCCCTATGGAATCAGCTTGGAGAGATGCCAGAATATCAAGAATTTACGAGGGTACAAACGAAATAAATCGAATGTTGGCTGTAGGAATGCTTATTAAAAAAGCACTTAAGGGGCATGTTGATCTTTTAGGTCCTGCAATGAATATTAAAGACGAGCTCACCTCTATTCCGAATTTTGAAACCCTTGATTTCAGTGCTCCTTTATCGCAAGAAATGGACATCGTGAAAAGGCTAAAAAAGGTGTTTTTAATGGTCGCAGGTAGTGCAGTTGAAAAGTATGGTCAAGATTTAGAAGAACATCAATCCCTACTCATGAATGCTGCAGATATACTGAACGAAATATACATGGCGGAATCTGCACTACTAAGAACTTTAAAGAACATTAAAAGAGGTAAACACAATCAAGATATACAAATAGCTCTATGCAAAATGTACGTCTATAAAGCTGTAGATATCATTACAGCCAAAGCTAAAGAAGGAATCATTTCTTTTGCAGAAGGTGACATGCAAAAAATGTTATTAATGGGTTTAAAACGATTTACTAAATATCATCAGATGCCTAATATTATTGAATTGAGAAATAAAGTAGCCTCTTATATAAAAGAAAATTCGAAGTATCAATTTGATTCAATGTTTTAACTTTATGAGCTTATTTATGTACGAATGAGTAAGACAAATTTTAAGAAACTTTATAACCCTGCCGACTTCGCTCAGCAGGGTCTTTTAGTTTTTGAGCTTCTTCAAGACTTTTTGGAAAAAGCTCAAAGTGAAGATTCAAAAACAATAAATTACAGGTCACCAGAAGACGAACTCGATTTTTGGAAAAAATGGCCTAATAAGCATAAAGGGGCAGCTGAAAATCAAAAGATACAAGCTTTAATCACCTCTTTATTCGGACACACCAATCACATTCATAATCCAAAATATATCGGACATCAGGTTGGAGCGCCTCTGCCAATAAACAGTTTTCTGGGGGCAGCTACAGCACTGATTAATAATGGTATGGCCGTCTATGAAATGGGTATGGCTCCCACTGCTATGGAACGTATTGTCACAGATTGGCTATGTTCTAGAGTGGGTTTTGATCATAAATCTAGAGGTTTCTTGACCTCAGGAGGGACACTGGCAAATTTGACGGCTTTATTAGCAGCAAGACGTACCATAGTTAAAGAGGATATCTGGCATACAGGGAACACCAAAAAATTAGGTGTAATGGTGAGCGCTGAAGCACACTACTGTATTGATCGTGCAGCGCGCATCATGGGACTTGGTGATCAAGGAATCATAGGAATCCCTTTAAATAAGCAATTCTGTGCAGATGCAACAAAACTAGAAGAGGTCTATCAGAATGCTGTAAAAAAGGGGATCGAAGTATTTGCCATTGTAGGTAGCGCCCCTTCCACAGCAACAGGAAACTTTGATCCCTTAGAAGAAATGGCGCAATTTGCCAAATCAAAATCCATTTGGTTTCACGTAGACGGAGCTCATGGAGGAGCTGTTGTGTTATCTAAAAAGTATAAACATCTAATGAAAGGAGCAGAGGATGCTGATTCTATCGTCATTGATGGTCATAAAATGATGCTAATGCCCACCTTAACTACTGCCCTACTCTTTAAAAAAGGTGATAATGCCCACAGAAACTTCAATCAACGCGTAGAATATTTGTTACACGATACTGAAGAAGAAGATTGGTATAATGGGGCAAAGAGGACTTTTGAATGCACCAAAACCATGACTTCTGTTTATTGGTACACACTTCTTCAAGTTTATGGCGAAAAGATTTTTGAAGATTTTATCGACAGACAATTTGATTTAGCCAAGGACTTTATTAAAATCCTAGATTTACACCCTAGATTCGAATATTTTCTTCCACCAGACTCCAACATTGTTTGCTTCAGATACCTTTTTGAAGGCAGCCATGATGAAGTCAATCATAAAAATAATGCATTGAGACAACTTGTATTAGAAGACGGAACATACTATTGCGTAAAAACAGTCTTGAATAAGACACAATTTCTTCGAGTGAGTTTAATGAATGCAACAACAGAGGTAAGTCATCTGAAGGAATTTATTCAATTCACTGAGAAGATGGCTCAAAAATTAATTTGAAACCTCTAATTTTAAGACAAAACGAAATGAATAAACTCATCTTAGTGATTGCAATCATTTCTGTCATAATCGTTTAATCCCAAAACGAACAACAGATTTATGACATTATTGATGCTATTTCTGCAGAGAGAATTAAAAACGATATTAAAACCTTTGCTGATTTTGGAACTCCATATACACTAAGTGATAAAGTTTCAAATAGCATCAGAATAGCAATTTTAGGTAACTATGAGAAAAACGATTGCTTTTATTACAATATGCCTTGGAGTACAATTAAATGCACAAGAATTTACGCGTCAAGATAGTCTGAGAGGATCTATTACCGAGGAACGTTTATGGTGGGATGTTTTGCACTACGATTTAGCTGTAGAGGTGGACATTGATAACAAATACATACGTGGTAAAAATATCATGAGCTACAAAGTGTTGGATAACAATACACGCAGAATGCAGATAGATCTTCAAACACCAATGAAAATAGATAGTATACTGCAAAATGGAGATCAGCTCAAATTTTCAAGAGAAGGCAATGTGTATTGGATTGATTTTCCCAAAAAACAAATTTTAAATTCGAAAAATTCTATAGCAATCCACTTTCAAGGGTACCCCAAAGAAGCTGTTCGAGCTCCTTGGGACGGAGGTTTTTCTTGGAAAAAAGATGATTTAAACATGCCATTTGTGGCGACTTCTTGTCAAGGTTTAGGCGCAAGTGTTTGGTGGCCTAACAAAGATCATATGTACGATGAAGCCGACTCCTTATCCATCAATGTAACTGTCCCAAAAGGACTGGTTAATGTTTCTAATGGCCGTCTCAAAAATGTAGAGTACTTAGAAGAAAAAACGAAATATCATTACGAAGTAAAGAACCCAATCAACAATTACGGCGTCAATATTAACATCGGTAACTACACGTCTTATAAAGAAACCTATCAAGGAGAGAAAGGTCCTTTGGATATTTCTTATCATGTTTTAAAGCAAGATTTAGAGCGTGCTAAAAAGCAATTCAAACAAGTTCCAATGATGCTAGAGGCCTTCGAATACTGGTTTGGACCCTATCCTTTTTACGAAGACAGTTTTAAGTTAGTCCAAGTACCTTATCTAGGAATGGAACACCAAAGTTCTGTCACCTATGGCAATCAGTTTGGTAATGGATATCTCGGCAGAGATTTATCTGGTACTGGTTGGGGTCTTAAATTTGACTTTATTATCGTGCACGAAGCTGGTCATGAGTGGTTTGCCAATAATATTACCTACAAAGATGCGGCTGATATGTGGCTACACGAAAGTTTTACTGCGTATAGTGAATCACTTTATTTAGATTATCATTTCGGCAAAGAGGCAGCACAAGAATATGTGAGAGGTACCCGAAAAAACATAGAAAACGAAGGACCTATTATTGGATGGTACGGTGTAAATCAGCCCTCCAAAGGCAATGATAAATATTACAAAGGATCCAACGTAATACACACCTTAAGACAGTGGATAGATGATGATCAAAAATTCAGAATGCTTTTGAGAGGTTTAAATAAAACATTTTATCATTCAACTGTAACTACCTCGGAAATTGAAGATTATATCACGGGATTTACTGGACTTCCCTTAGAAGTATTTTTCAATCAATACTTACGTAAGACTAACATCCCGACTTTAGAGTATAAATTAAAACATAACAAATTGCACTTTCGCTATGCTGATGATTGTTTAGATGGATTTGAAATGCCACTAAAAATATACCACGCTGAGCAAACACAATGGATCTTCCCGGATAAGAGTTGGAAAAGTGTTACTTTAACTCAGGAAAGTGAAATACTGTTTGATCCAAACTTTTATATCAACACCGTACAATTAAACTAAATATAACACCATAAGAAATGAAAAAAATCAGTCTTTTAATCACTGTACTTACCACAGCTTTATTTGGTTTTGGACAGGAGCTAAGCATGGATTTGGCTGGAGATTTAAAACCGAGAAACGTCGGTCCTGCAGGAATGAGCGGAAGAGTAACTGCCATAGATGTTCAGCTGAGCAATACAGATGTAATGTATGTAGGGACAGCTTCAGGAGGACTTTGGCAATCTAAATCAGCAGGGGTTAAGTGGGAACCGATCTTTGACAGCGAACTTACAGCCTCTATCGGTGTGGTAAAAATCGACCCCAACAACCCCGATGTGATATGGGTGGGTACTGGAGAAGGAAATCCTAGAAATAGTTTAAACGGAGGTTATGGCGTATATAAATCCATTGATGGCGGAAAAAATTGGACTTCCATGGGCCTTGAAGCCACAAGACATATTCATAGAATTCTTATAGACCCTTCTGATTCTAACACCGTGTATGTCGGTGCAATAGGTTCTCCTTGGGGAACACATCCAGAACGTGGAGTTTTTAAAACGACTGATGGTGGAAAATCATGGAGAAAAGTTCTATTTACCAATGAGCAAAGCGGAATTGCAGATATGGTTATGGATCCTGTTAATCCCAATAAAATCATAGCCGCGATGTGGGAGCACAAGAGAGATCCATGGTTTTTCAAATCAGGTGGTTCAGGATCAGGAATTTATATGACATATGACGGAGGTGAAAACTGGAAGAAACTGGACAACTCTAACGGATTACCAAAAGGCGAACTTGGACGTATAGGTTTAGCTATAGCCACAAATAAGCCAGAAATTATTTATGCCCTTATCGAATCAAAGAAAAACGCTTTATACAAATCTGAAGACGGAGGTGAAAACTGGAAGAAAATAAATGATAAATCTGACATTGGTAATCGTCCATTCTACTACTCTGAAATATATGTTGATCCACAAAATGAAAATAGAGTCTTCTCCATCTTTACCTATGTAAATGTTTCAGAAGATGGTGGAAAAAACTTTCGCGAGCTCATGCCCGCATACGGGGTTGACAATGGAGTTCATCCGGACCACCACGCCTGGTGGATACATCCTGAAGATGGAAGTTTCATGATGGATGGAAATGACGGTGGACTAAACATTACCCGAGACGGTGGTAAAACCTGGCATTTTATCGATAATTTACCCGTAGGGCAATTTTATCACATCAGTGCAGATAATGAATATCCCTATAACGTGTATGGAGGAATGCAAGACAACGGTTCATGGAGAGGACCTTCCTATGTATGGAAAGCACAAGGTATACGAAACTCCTATTGGCAAGAAATTGCCTTTGGAGATGGATTTGATGTTGTACCTGACAGAGATGATTCAAGATATGGCTATGCTATGAGTCAACAAGGAAACGTAATTCGTTACGACTGGATGACAGGAAATAATTACGGTGTTCGTCCAACTCCGGAAGACCCAAACACCAATTTGAGATTTAATTGGAATGCGGCTATTGGCCAAGATCCTTTTGACAATTCAACAGTTTACTTCGGAAGTCAATTTGTCCATAAAAGCGACGACAAAGGAACGACATGGAAAATCATATCTCCTGATTTAACTACAAATGATCCGGAGAAACAAAAACAAAGTGAAAGCGGTGGTCTAACCATGGATGCAACAGGTGCTGAAAATCACTGTACTATATTGGTTATTGAACCCTCTGAAGTTGAGCCTAATATGCTGTGGGTTGGAACGGATGACGGTAGGGTTCACTTTACTAGGGATGGTGGAATCAATTGGAATGATGTGAGTAAAAATCTTAAAGGACTTCCTGAAGGAAGCTGGATAGCTCAAATCAAAGCTTCGAAAAATAACCCAGGAGAAGCGCTCATTGTGGCAAATAATTATAGAAGATTTGACTATAAACCCTATGTCTATAGAACTAAAAATTACGGCAGAAGCTGGAGTCCTATTGTAGATCAAGATGACGTACAGAGTTATGCGCTGGCAATTGTTGAAGACAATCAAAATCCAAACCTACTCTTCTTGGGTACAGATGATGGCTTATATCTTTCGCTAAACGCGGGTGAGAATTGGCAAAAATACACCAATGGTTTTCCAACAGTATCCACAAAAGACCTTATAATTCATCCAAGAGAACAAGATTTACTTATTGGAACGTTTGGCCGTGCATTATGGGTGATGGATGACATCCGACCTCTGAGAGCTATAGCTGCTGATGCAGACATTTTAAATAAAGAGTTTCATCTTTTTGAACCACCTATTGCTTATCAGGTGGCCTATCAACAGCCTACTGGAAGCAGATTTGGAGGAGATGCCTTGTATGGAGGGGAAAACAAAAAATCCGGAGCAATGGTCAGTTATTTTATAGACAAAGGTGCAAAGGACATGAAGAAAAAAGACAGTATTACATTCGAGTTTTTCGACCGAGATCGTCTGATGCGAACTATCAAAATGCCAAGGCCTAAAAAAGCAGGTATTCACAGATGGTATTGGCGAATGGATGAAAAAGGAGTTCAGAGACCGAGAAGATCCTTGAGGAAATCAAAAGTAGAACCTTCAGGAGTGCGTGTTTTACCCGGAACCTATACCATCAAAGGAGCATTAGGTGAAAGTAGCAATGAAACCTCTATAAATGTAGCTTTTGATCCAAGACTAACTTATGATAAGAATGCACTGAAATCAGTGTACAACGCTCAAAAAGAGTTAGAGTCTCTAACAGCGACCTCAGCAGCAGCTATTCGTCAGTTGTTAGAATCAAAACAAAGCGTAAGTACCCTCAGTAAACAATTCAAAGAAAGCGACACAGAAGGATTCAAAGAAGCCCTAGAACAAAGCAAAGAAATAACTAAGGAAATCGAAAAACTTGTAGCAATTTTCCTTGGAAGTATTGATAAAAGACAAGGAATCACAAGGAATCCAGAAATAACCGTATCCTCCAGAATTAGTAATGCTTATCGCTATGTCACAAGTCGCAAAACGGAAATCAGCCCTACTGAAATACGATTGATACAGTTTGCTAAAGACGATTTGAGCAATGCGCTTAAAAAAGTAAATTCATTTTACGAAGAACAATGGAGTAAGTACCAAAAAGCAATGGAAAATAAAAAGTTAAATTACTTCAAAGAAGTAAAAAGTTTTGATGTCAAGAGTTAAACAAGAAGCCGGGTTTTTGACCCGGGTTTTTATTTTGTCTATTCACCTTCAGACAATGTTATTGTTCTGGTAACAGAATTAAAAGGACCTTCAATAAGTTCTCCTTCACTGTTAACTAGAGAAAGGGTAATTGTATTCTCTCCAATAGGTAAGTTTTTTATAACATAAGGAACCCATTCGTATAAATCAAACGAAGTCTCATTTATAGATGCTTTTACATAATTTCCTTCTTCTGACAATTCGGTATTGAACAAAAAGAAATCTAATAGTATTGACCCGGTATCTTGACCTTTATAAGTTCCTTTTGGTCGGCTATATATCAATGTGGGCGCATTCATATCAAATCCAATAGAATTCGTATCGTCATCGCCTACTTGTATTTTGGTCGCTATAACTGAATTTTTGTTTTTTACTGACTCGTGATAAGATCGGCTTAAAAATGCCACTAAGTGATGGACTCCTTCTGGAATATTTTTTGAAAAAGAAGACTCATAGTGCGCTGAGTAAGGTTCGTTGTTAAGAATAAAGTGAATATGTTGACCCTTTGCAGAGTTGGCTAGCACCTCTGTATTAACACTTTCTGTAATGGCCCCTAACTCATAATTTAATACGTTAAAATCAAAGTTTACCTCAGAATTTGAAAGTGTTTGAGTAGCATCTGGCTGAACAAGTAATAATTCCGCGTCTTCATATTGCGGCGAATTCATAAGTTTTTCGATAACTATTGCTTTCGTTTCAGGTTCTGATGTGCTTTCCGTTTTTTTAGTCATTAAATTGCATGAAAAAAGAAATAATCCACAAAAAGCAAGGAGGAATGTTTGATAAAGCTTCATATATATAATTTTAAGAATAGATGAAAATTACTTCTTTTATTTCAGAATCAAATTAAATTATTAAATTTTCAATGTTTTCCTAATAAGTATTTTCAAAAAGCAGAATAGATGAAACGGCACTTACTAATGGTCTTTGCAACCTTATTTTTCCTTAACATCAATGCACAAAATCTTGAAGACCTATCGCAGCAATTATTGACCAGGCAACTACAATTAAAATCTACGGAGGAAATCGAAAAGAAACTCTCAAATCTAAGTTTAGAACAGTTGAGTCATTCATTGAAAACAGACACCCATAAGAAGACATTTTGGATCAATATATACAATGCCTTTATCGTTAAAAAGCTAAGATCAAACCCAAAAGATTACAACAAACGCAATAGCTTCTTCTCAAGGAAGAATATTAGAATTGCAAATCATTTATTTTCTTTCGATGATATCGAACATACTATTTTACGGAAACAAAAATGGAAGTTCGGATTTGGATATATAACTAAAGCATCCGCCTCAAATGTGCTTAAAAGTTTAGTTGTTTCTCAATTAGATTCTCGAATTCATTTTGCTCTTAATTGCGGCGCTAAATCATGTCCTCCAATAAGAATATATAAGGGTATTAAATTAGAATCTCAACTCAATAAAGCACAAAAAGAATTCATTCAAAGCAGCTCAAAAATACACTTAAATTCAATTGAATTGAGCAAACTTTTTCTTTGGTACAAAGGAGATTTTGAATCTAAATCAAATATTTTAAAACTAATTGAACAAAATACCGGTAAAGATTTAAAAACTAAACAAATCATTTACAGTCCTTACTTATGGGATATCGATCTCAACAACTATATTTTGGATTAATACCTAATATCTCTATGAACCGAATAGACCTCTTCAAAAAAATAAAGTTACTTTAAAATGTATATTCCTGGTCAATTTAAAATTGAAGACAAAACAATAATTGAAGATTTCATAAGTGCCTATTCATTCGGAACTTTAGTCTCAACAATGAGTACAGGTCAAATTTGGGCCGTACACCTACCTTTTCAATGGCATTCTAAACCAACCAGCATTTTGAGTTCACATCTATCCATTCAAAATGAATTGGCAGTAGAATGGTAAAAACAAGAAAAATCACTAATGTACTTTGTATTTTTCAAGGCCCTGATGCATATATTTCATCAAAATGGTATCAAAAAGAGGATGTGCCTACTTGGAATTATTTGAGTGTACACTGCTATGGCACAGTTTATAAAGTAGAAGGAGATGAACTTCTACATGACTTACAAACAATGCTCAATACTCATGAATATAAAGCACCTATTGATTTGAATTCCTACCATCCTCAAACCCTAAATCAAATAAATGGTATTTTTGGCTTTCGTTTGCATTTTCAGGATATACACGTTTCATTTAAGCTTTCTCAGCACAAAAAACAGGATCATGCCAAAATAATCGCTGAACTTGAGACAAGAGACGATAAGTCAAAAGCGTTAGCTCGAGAAATGCGCAAATTTTTAGGCCAAAAATGACACTTACGCAATTACAATATTTAGTCGCCCTTTCAAAGCATCAAAACTTTACTGCTGCTGCTGAGCATTGCTTTGTAACCCAACCCACTTTGAGCATGCAAGTTCTAAAGCTAGAAGATGAACTAAGTCTGAAACTTATCAATAGGAGTACTACACCTATTTCTTTAACTCCTGCGGGTAAAAAAATAATTCGTCAAGCCAAAGTTATATTGCGTGAGGCAGATCGCATTAAAGATATTGCTAATCAAGAAATAGATTATGTTGGTGGAGAATTTAAATTAGGCGTGATTCCAACAATTATGCCTACACTACTTCCATCATTTTTATCCTCGTTAACGAAAAAATATCCAGAAGTAAAATTAGTTTTAAAGGAGATAAATACTTCACAGATTATTAGAGAATTGCATGAAGGTCAAATAGATGCAGCCATAGCTGCAACTCCATTAAACGAAAAAAAACTCATTGAAATCCCGCTTTACTACGAACCGTTTGTTGCCTACATCCCTAAAAAACATAACTTGTCTTCTAAAAAATTCATTGATGCCAACGATTTAAAACTTTCCGAAGTTCTTTTACTTCAAGAGGGACACTGTTTTAGAGACGGCGTAATTAATCTTTGCAAGGCAATCTCCACAAAAGAAGCCAATAGTTTTAGTATTGAAAGTAGTAGCTTTGAGACACTTATTCAACTTTGTGATAAGGGTCTAGGAATGACATTATTACCCTACTTACACACATCAAATCTCAAGAAAAAACAAAGACAAAATCTGACCGCATTTAGCGCACCAGCACCCGCCAGAGAAGTCAGTCTTATTTATCATAAAAGCGAATTAAAAATGAAGTTGATTAAAGCTCTTGAGAAAGAAATAAAAACTAAAATTAAAGGCTCTGTTGGTCTTAAAGAGGTTGAAATAATAAGCCCTCTATTAAAGTAAAAATGCCGCTTGAGCGGCATT
>NZIQ01000087.1 GCA_002691685.1 Flavobacteriaceae bacterium
CAAGTGGACTTTTTTCAACAGCAATGGGATTAATTTCAACAGCAAGTGGTGATTGGTCAACAGCAATGGGAAGAAGCACAACAGCAAGTGGAACTTATTCAACAGCAATGGGATATTATTCAACAGCAAGTGATTATGCTTCTGTTATAATCGGTCAGTACAACTCTTCAGGTTCATCAGCAACAAGTGCTGATTCTTTCTCTACATCTGCTCCTGCTTTTGTTATCGGTAACGGAGAAGATGATACTAATCTTTCAGATGCCTTTAAAGTGATGTTTAACGGAGATGCCACTGTAAGTAATGATTTAACGGTTAACGGAGATGTAACAGTATCTTCTGACGCAAGACTTAAAGCAAACATTGTATCACTTGGTGCTACGCTGTCTAAACTTCTAAACATAGACGGCAAGTCCTATACAGTAAAGAAAAACGGAGCACAAAAGATTGGTGTACTTGCCCAAGACATCCAAGAAGTCTTTCCTGAACTCGTAAGCGAAGACAAAGAAGGTATGCTATCGGTAAACTATCAAGGTCTTATTCCTGTGCTTATCAATGCCTTGAAGGAGCAGGAACAGAAGTTCCGATTACAAGAAGAGAGATACCAAGCTCAAGAGCAGAAGTTCCAAGCTCAAGAAGGACGACTGCAGGCTCTAGAGCGAATCTTATCTAAAGAATAGGCATATCACTTTCCTGTAACTCAACTAATTCTAGCCCTCTTAAATAGGTCAACGAAACTAATATTGAGGAGTGCCCCATAGCACTCCTCAACTTTTCTATAGAGCCTGTTCTCTTGTATATTTCTATAGCCCCTGAATGACGAAACGAGTACAGCGTTTGCTCTTTATCTAAAAGCCGCGAAACCTTCTTAAAACGCCCCCAAAGAGTTTTAAAGTAATCAGGATTTGGATTTTGATTAGAGCCTGTAAAAATGTTATGCTGAGGTTCACCTCTTTTGAGCTCCTCTTTAACATAGTCCGGCACAGGAACGATTCTATTGCGCCCTGATTTGTTGCGGTGACCTGAGAGCTTAATAATCGATAAATCATAGCTAAAGTCTTCCCATTTTAGCTCTCTCACCTCTCTATGCGGTCGAAGCAGACAACCATAGGTCATTAGACAGCAGAGAAATAGGTTGTGATTAAACTGCTCTATCTCCTTTAACATAGTACCCACATCAGAGAAGGGCTTGTTAAGGTTGGCTTTAGCCTTTCTTGTTTTAATGCCTTTCATAGGATTAGACGGCATTCCTAATTCTGAGGCGGCGTTACATAGATTAAGTATATAGCGCCTAAGGGTATTATAGGAAGTATTATTGGTGTATTGGTCAAGAACACTTTGTATTCCCTCAGCAGTAAGTCTTTCCTTCTCGAAAGCTTTAAGCATCTTTCTATAAGCAAATCGTAATGACTTCTTATGTTTACTCGAATGGCTTTGTTGCAGTTTACGCTGCAACGCCATTTCGATGTAAACTTTGTCACTTTGAGTTGCGGTATTGATATTAACGTGCCGCTCAATTTCATTAGGTAATTCTCCTGCAATTAACTTTTGATAAATAGCAGATGCGAGAATATGACCTTGGTTCATTCGTTCTTTCTCCGGAAAATCATTTGGGTTAAGGTCGATTTCTAATCTGCTTCCGTTGTACAGACGGTACCTTCTCTTCTCAATATAGAATGAGACGTAGACTTTGTGCTCCTTATTAAGGACAACTTTAGGGTAATTAATAGCTTTCATTTGACAGCGCTCAGGCAGTTAAACTTCGTTTAAATGTCTATGAGGCTGTGAAACAGACGAATAGCTGGATAGAGCATCTGCCTTCTAAGCAGACGGTCGCAGGTTCGAATCCTGCCGCGATCACTAATACTGCATAGCCTCAGAAGATTTATACCTCCTGAGGCTTTTTTATTTGCAAATAGTCAATAAAAGTGAAAAATTTAACACTTTTTGAAATAAAGAATTAAAATATAATAGCACTGTAATAAAGTTAGATGAAACTTGGACGACTAAATTAGCTGTATTGTTTATTTTTGCATTTAGGCATGGGCAGTCCAATACTAGTCCCTATCACTTGAGTGAATAGAATTCAAGTTAAAGGAAAAAAGTTATGAGTAGATATACCGAATACCTAGAGGAAATTGAAAAAAGAAAAAGTCAGGGGCTTCACCCTAAGCCAATTGACGAGGCTATATTATTGAGTGAAGTTATCGGCCAAATCAAAGATGTTACTAATGAATATCGAAAAGATTCCTTGAACTTTTTTATTTATAATGTATTGCCCGGCACTACCAGTGCAGCTGCAGTAAAAGCTCAGTTTTTAAAAGAAATAGTTCTTGGTAAGATACAGGTAGAAGAAATTACTCCAACTTTTGCATTAGAGCAATTGTCGCACATGAAAGGCGGCCCCTCTATAGAAGTGCTTTTAGATTTAGCACTAGGTAGCGATGCTGATATTACTGGCGAGGCGGCAAAGGTGTTGAAAACACAGGTGTTTCTATACGAAGCTGATATGGAACGCCTTAAAGTGGCTTATAAAAAAGGTAACGAAATAGCAAAAGACATTATAGAGAGCTACGCACAAGCGGAATTTTTTACCAAACTCCCAGAGATTGAAAAAGAAATAAAAGTGGTGACTTTTGTTGCCGGTGTGGGAGATATTTCTACCGATTTGCTCTCTCCCGGTAGTGATGCTCATTCTCGATCAGACCGAGAATTGCATGGACAATGCATGTTCGAGCACAACAAAGAACAACAGAACGAGCTGCTAGCACTGCAAGCGGCACATCCCGACAAAAGAATCATGTTGCTTGCAGAAAAAGGTACCATGGGTGTTGGGTCATCAAGGATGTCAGGTGTTAACAATGTGGCGCTTTGGATTGGTAAACAGGCTAGTTCCTATGTACCCTTTATTAATATTGCACCCGTAGTTGCTGGAACAAATGGAATTTCGCCAATTTTTCTGACTACGGTGGGTGTTACCGGAGGAATTGGACTGGATTTGAAAAACTGGGTAAAAAAGTATGATAGCGAAGGTAATCTCGTGGTAGATGAGGAAGGAGAACCCATTTTAGAACAGACCTATTCCGTAGATACGGGTACAGTGCTTACCATAAATACCAAGACCAAAAAACTCTATAATGGCGATAAAGAATTAATGGACATTTCTTCGGCATTTACTCCCCAGAAAATAGAGTTTATGCGCGCCGGAGGATCATATGCTATTGTATTCGGCAAAAAACTTCAGGCCTTTGCGGCAAAGATTTTGGGAATAAAGGCTCCCCCTGTATTTGCACCTTCAAAAGAGATTTCCCATAAAGAGCAGGGGCTTACCGCTGTGGAAAAGATTTTCAATAAAAATGCCGTTGGCACCTCAGGGGCTATATTGCATGCAGGTTCATATGTTAGAGTTGAGGTCAACATCGTTGGCTCTCAGGATACCACTGGTTTGATGACCTCCCAAGAATTGGAAATGATGGCAGCAACCGTTATTTCTCCAGTTTTGGACGGTGGATATCAATCTGGTTGCCATACCGCTTCTGTTTGGGATTTAAAATCGCAAGAGAACATTCCAAGGCTGATGAAGTTTATGAACGATTTTGGTCTTATTACCGCTCGTGACCCCAAAGGGGAATATCACGCCATGACCGATGTCATTCATAAAGTACTCAATGATTTGACCATTGATGACTGGGCCATTATCATTGGTGGGGACTCGCATACTAGAATGTCAAAAGGAGTAGCTTTTGGTGCCGATTCAGGTACGGTGGCTCTTGCACTGGCCACGGGAGAAGCGTCTATGCCCATTCCTGAATCGGTAAAAGTTACCTTCAAGGGGGAGATGCAAGATCATATGGATTTCCGTGATGTCGTACACGCTACTCAATCGCAAATGCTTAAAAAATTTAGCGGCGAAAATGTATTTCAAGGCAGGATTATAGAAGTGCATATAGGTACATTACCTTCTGATCAAGCCTTTACCTTTACGGACTGGACAGCTGAAATGAAAGCCAAAGCTTCGATATGTATATCGCAAGACGATACCCTTATAGAATCCCTTCAAATTGCAAAGGGTAGAATCCAGATTATGATTGATAAGGGTATGGACAATGAAAAGAAGGTACTTCAAGGACTTATTGACCGCGCCAATAAACGCATTTTTGAAATTAAATCAGGAGAAAAACCACCTTTGGCTCCAGATGAAAATGCAAAGTATTACGCAGAGTTTGAAGTAGACTTGACCATCATAGATGAACCCATGATTGCGGATCCAGATGTACACAATGAAGACGTATCCAAGCGCTATACCCACGATACCATTCGAGAGCTTTCTTACTATGAGGGAGAGAAGCACGTAGACCTTGGTTTTGTAGGGTCTTGTATGGTGCACAAAGGTGATATCAAGATTGTATCTAAAATGTTACGGAACCTAGAAGAGACTTATGGAAAGGTTGAGTTTAAGGCACCCCTAGTAGTAACTGCCCCTACCTATAATATTATTGATGAACTCAAGGAAGAAGGTGATTGGGAAATACTAAAGAAATATTCCGGTTTTGAATTTGACGATGCCGCACCAAAAGGTCAAGCGCGCACCGAATATGACAATATTCTTTATTTAGAGAGGCCCGGCTGTAACCTCTGTATGGGCAATCAAGAAAAAGCGGAGAAAGGTGATACCGTAATGGCAACCTCTACACGACTTTTTCAAGGTCGCGTCGTAAAAGACTCCGATCGCAAGAAAGGGGAGTCTTTACTGGCGTCTACACCTGTTGTAGTACTTTCGGCCATACTTGGCAGAACTCCAACACTAGAGGAATATAAAGTTGCTGTAAAAGATATTAAACTTACTCAATTTGCGCCACCACTTAAAAAAATGACAACTAACTCAAGACCTGGTCATTTACTTTCGTATTAAGTCTTTAAATTTTTTCAGCGAATCGAAAAAGAAGATTAAAACACTACAAGGATAAGATAGATTTTAGATGTGTAAAGTCGGAACTTGAGGATTATATGACTACCTCAATAAGCGTAAATGGTATCGACCTTAAAAGATAACATCGAAGAAATTGAGGCAGAACAAGTCGACAAAAAAGGCTAGGACGTTGGAAATGGCTTCTATTAAGGTATCTGTTTCTTTATTGCATTCCATAATCAGATTCACTTTATGTGCAATACACTAAAGGATTATGTCTACAAAGATGTGCAGAACACACTGTTTGATTATAAGTATTCCGGTGTGCCGGGCGCATAGTCTTGCTTGCAAAAAAAACTATTGGTCCAGAGGATGTCATTTGGTCTAATTTCAAAAACTTCTCTAGAGTTATTGCCTTCGACTTAGACTATAGAAATTTAAGATTTCGATTTTCCAATAAACAATATGTTGAAGCCGTATATATAATCATAAACAATAGGGAAGAAAACATGTTTACTTGAAATCAGTTCATTGATTTTTATTCCTTAGTCTAAAGACAATGAACTGTTCAATATTCAAATAAAATTATATGTTGTTTTCTGCCTTTATTACAGCGTATTAATGAGCTTATCCTTGGAAGTTGAAATAATTACAACCAGTTAAAGAAAAGGCTTGGTATAAATTTTGTCCCGTACTTGCTTTAGCGTGACAGGTATATTTATATCTTTCTAACTTCTAATAATAGCTTTAGTGTTAACAGCGCTGTTAAAGATTATAGGGCAAAAGGACATCGTAATATATAGTTCTAATTATATTTAGCTAATGGCTTTAATGCAATGCGCAAAAAAAAATAGTTAAATTGTTACAACTTTTACAATTTAATCATGAGTTATATACGAAAAACCTCCATAGAAGGAGAACAAATACTGCATCTTTTTAAACAACATTGGTTGGTATATGTAATTCCAATTATCCTTTGTTTTGTAGTAGTCGGATTTTTTTTGGTTATACCGTTGTGGTTTGTAGAATACGGTGTTACCAATAAAAGAGTTGTTCATAAAGAAGGTTTTATCGCTACAAGAACAGATGAGATGAAATTAGATCGCGTCGAGACTGTTGAATTGGAGCAGCCAATATTGGGTAGAATTTTGGGATATGGAGATGTCAAGCTAACTGGAATGGGGGTTAGCGACGTTATTTTTAGAAAGGTAGCTAAGCCTTTCGAAGTCAAAAAAGCCATAGATTCGGCTTTGGATAAATTATAAAAGACTGGCCCTATATTTTATACAGTGACCTTTGGCACAGTAAAGTCTATCATATTGTTATGAGTGTGATGATTTTTTATAAAAGGGAATTAGGGAAAATACCCAAACAGGAAATTGTGCATAAATCGAATATTATCAAAAAGTTATTCATTAAAGGTGTGTCTTTTTTATATTTTACAAAGTTGTATATTTAAACAAACTATAAAAAACTAAACCATGAAAAAACTTATTCTCCTATTCTTCTTAGTCTCAAACATGTTTTTTTTGAAGGCACAAGAAATTGTAGTGGCCTTACACTACGTCAAGGTTGAAACTAGTCATGAAAACAAACTCATTGAACTAGAGCAAACGTACTTTAAACAGCTACATAAATATGCCATAGAAAATAGTGGTAAAATTGGCTGGGACATGTGGAAATTAGAGAATGATGAAGATGCAAATTATTCTACTTTCGTATATGCTCATTTATGGCCATCAATAGATATTTTCGCCAATAATAATGGTTGGAACGGTCAAGATTTATTTTCTGAATCTGAAATGTCTAGGGTGTGGGAACAGCTCTCTTCTTTAAATTTGGATGGATCTAAAACACTTATGACTTTATACAAGGGTGGATTTGCGCCAGTAAATGAAAAACCAGCTGAAGTATTACAATTAAGTTTTATGAACGTTGATCCTACAATGTTTTATGAATATGAACAAAAGGAATTAAATGATTTTCAGCCAAATCATAAAAACAACGAACTCATCTCAGGCTGGGGACTTCATAAAATATTAAACGCTCGCGGAGAAAAAGAGGAGGATTATCTTACCGCAAATTTCTTTGAGAGCATGGGTGATGTTTACAAAAATAATAGTATGGTAGGTCCTTCTACAAAAGCCCAAAAATCAAACTATCAATCCATATTGAAATTACGAGAAATGACAAGAGTGGAAATGCTCACATTAGTGGATGGGGTGAGATAATAAAACTTATTAAAAATCAGAATTACCAATAATTTAAAATTTAAGAATATGAAAAATACATTAATTGCGATAACTGCATTGTTAATTAGCTCATGTACAAATGGCAAACATGCAGATTTTGAGAAAAACACTGAAGCCGCTAAAGCTTATATAAAACTTCACGAGCAAGAAGATTATGAGGCTATGTTAGATTACATTCATGATGATATTCAGTGGCAAATGCCCGGATATGGAATGGGCATGGAAGATAAAGAAGGTGTAAAGGCTGCAATATTAGGTTATCAATCGGCATTTGAAAACATGAGTTTTAAAGCTGATTATTGGCTTCCTGGTGTAAGTCAAGAAACAGGTTTAGCTGACGGTAGTACTCGTGTTTATGGAACTTGGAACTCAACACATTCACTTACTGGAAAAGAAGTTTCTTTAAATGCCTATCACACTTATGATTTTAAAGATGGTCAAATTATAGGAGGAGGAGATTGGTTCGATTTAGGTGGAATGATGAATGTTTTAATGCCTCCATCACTGAATGAAGGTAATTTAATTGGCATTCATACGCTCACAGTCAACTTAAATAAGGGCTCCAAAATGGATGATTTCATTAATTACTTTAAAAGTTCATTTGTTCCTAACTATGAAAACGCCTATCCCGGTATGAGTGTTAGATTAGTGGAAGGAATTAGAGGAGCTGAAAAAGGTTCACTCGGTTTGATTTGGACAATAGATTCCGATAAAACAAGAGATATGTACTGGAATAATGACGGAACAGCATCCGAATTAAATCAAGAGATTGCAGTCAAACTTGAATCTGTAAACGCAGAACTTGCAGAAATAGGTTCTTGGACTTCGGTTTACACTGATTGGAAGGTGCATTAAAATAAAAAGTTTACAAACAAAAAAGGAGTGCCAACGCACTCCTTTTTTGTTTTATTAGGATTAATTGAAATTAGTTTCTTCTGATATATTTCCATCTTGAATTGGTTCACCTGGATTATCTTTGAGATAAATGTCCAAAAATTCGAGGATTTTGCCATAAGCTTCAATCTGGTTTTCTTTCTTAACAAATCCGTGACCTTCATCTTCAAAAAGGACATATTCTACAGGTACACCGTTGGAGCGCACCCCAGCAACAATTTCATCTGATTCTACTTGAAGAACTCGTGGATCTTGTGCCCCCTGCAATACAATTAGCGGCTTAGTCACATTTTGGGTATGAAACAGGGGAGAAATTTGTTTTAACCTTGTCGAGTCAGCACTAAATGGGTCGCCCAATTCTTGGTAGAGCGCATCCTTAAAAGATGCCCACCATGGAGGAATACTCTTTAAGGTTCTAATCCAATTGGTAACACCAAATATGTTAACGCCAACATCAAATTCTTCAGGAGTAAAAGTTAAAGCTGCCATGGTCATATATCCACCATAAGATCCACCGATAATTCCAATTTTTTCAGCATCGATAACTTCTTGATTTGCCAACCAATTTTTACCCTCAATACAATCTCTGAGGTCTTTATCTCCGTGATTCAAATCATCCATTTGATAAAAGGTTTTTCCGTAACCACTGCTTCCTCTATTGTTAACCGCCAATACAGCATAGCCATTATTGACTAAATATTGAATAATGGGATTGAAGTTTTGGCGTGACTGACCTCCGGGACCTCCATGAACCCATACCAAGGCAGGAACAGGATTGTCTGAGCTTGCTTGATGGGGTAGATAGTAGATTGCGGGAATATCCAGCCCATCAAAAGAAGCAAATCGGACCACTTCGGCTTTGACCAAATCCTGAGGTTGAATTTCAGGATTCAGTACATCGGTCAATTGTTGGCTGCGTCCTGACTCAATCTCGTAGTAAAATAGATTTGAAGGACTATTCGAGTCACCGACGTAAAAGCGCATTGCAATCTCATCTTTAGAAAAGGCGACAGAGGTTATTCCACCGCCATTAAAAGAAGGTAAGTCAATATTCTTTTCTTTCTCCATATCGAATACCTGGATAACAGTTTGACCATCTTGATTAATACTGGTAATTCGGTATTTACCAGATTTAGAAAAATAGGAACTGCTGATATCCCATTCTCTTTCCAACGCAACTTCAGATAAACCTTGTTCAATATCATATCTCATAAGCGAAGTAAACTCTCCATTATGATCAGAGGTGTAGTAGAGGTATTTCCCATCTTTAGAAAAATCCTGAGCATTGTTATTGCTGAGAACTGTATTTATTTTGGTCATTTCTTTACTAGAAACCGAGTACAGAAATAAATCGACATCATTGGTATTAATAGGTTTGACAAGGGCTAAATATTCTTCATTTTCAGATATCTCAGCAACATCTAGTCCGTCGTTATTTTCATAAATCAATTCTGACTTTAAGCTTTTGATATTCATCTTGTAGAAATCGGTAGCTTGAGGAGTTCTTTGATTGGAGTCGTAATAAAAACTTTGCTCATCTGCACTCCAACCTCTGAAGTTAGCACGAGCACCTGGGTTCGCTGTGAGATTTTGAATTTCGCCTGATACGTCTCTCATAAAGATTTGATAGATCTCATCACCATTATTATCCATTCGAAGTAACATTCTATCGTCATTTGGAAAATAAGAGGTCGTAAAGATTGAGGTGCTATCAGAACTCGTTAGAGCTTTTAAATTACCATTGGAAATATCAATTTCATATGCGTTGAATATTCCTGTTCGATTACTGTGAATGATTAGTTTTGAATGGTCAGATGAAAAACTTCCACCACCAACGGTTTCATTATTCATTATTTGTTCGATGTCATAGGTTTTCATATTAGCCGCGACATTGGAATCTTTTTGATCGCCGCAAGATGCCAAGGCGAATAGGGCAAGAATTGAAAATGTTAGTTTATTCATGGATTGTACTTTTGTTTTAAATGTATAAAATTTTAGAATGCCTTTCTAAAGATAAAACGAGTTAGGTCTATCTAATGTATGAAGTGAAAAAGATGAAATTAAGATCTACATGTAACCTCATATTCATCCCAATTTCTGCTCGTAGCTTCATTGGGAAAATAAAAACATCTAGTCGTGTCATCTGCGAAGGTCAGTTTCTTTTCAAACCCAGTAGGGATATGCACTCCAGTATCTCTGATGATATGATCTTCTTCAAAAACTAAAGTGATTCTAACCTTGACATCACTTTCGATTGACCAATCTCTAATTTGCTTTTCAAGTTCAACCCATTCGCCTTGATTTAACTGATCCCATTGCATAGCGCAGTTGACGTAGGTGAAGGTTGTTTGAATATTTTCAAAGGTATCTGCAAAAGTAGCAGCTGGAGCCATATGACCTCTATCCCAAGGATTGTTTCGGTAATCGTTATTATCGCTTGTGTACACATTGGGTTCAGAAAAAAAATCTAAATCACCACGAGAAACATTTTTGGCTCTGTTCGAAGCTACATACTCAACCCAATTAGGCTGCTGAAATTCTTCATTGTAAGAAACTTGAAAAATCCCTTTATCTATAAACACATCTTTTCTAAGGACAATTTCAATTGGTTCTGGCTCAATGAAATCTTCAGATGAGGTTCCTAATTGTGAGGCACATGAGATAAAAGTTGCAAAAAACAATAATAAATGATACTTTTTCATTACCATAAAGCTTTTATTTTACTTTTTAAACTAATCAATTATGACGATGCCACTTTACAAGCTAATTAAGAGTCCAAAAGTATTAAAATATTATCTACTTATTCTATCAATTTTCGGTATCAGCTGTTCACCAGTTGCTGATTTTTGCGGAGTATATGTGGATGAAGAGAACAATATAGAATACAATTTAAGTTCAAATTTGAATGGCTGTTACTACTCAAAGAACGGGGACCGAATATTTGTTGATGATGATTTGTGTAATTCTTGTTTATTCGATCCGGATTAGATTTATGCCAAAGGATCCTATGGCATTTATTACTTAAATATTAATATATTTAGATAACGATACTAATATATCAAACATGGATTTAAATACAACGATTAACGAGCACGATTACGATGCAATCGTAGTTGGTTCAGGAATTAGTGGAGCTTGGGCCGCCAAAGAACTCTGTGAAAAAGGTTTAAAAACCTTAGTTTTAGAACGAGGGCGTATGGTGAAACATCGAGACGATTACCCAACGGCTAATTTAGATCCTTGGGATATGCCACATGGAGGGAAGACCCCAGTAGATATATTGGAAAAAGACTATTTCAAACAAAAGAGATGGGGCATAAATGAAGGAAACCGACACTTTTATAATAAAGATTCTGATTATTCTTATGACGAAATCAAACCTTTCGATTGGATACGAGGTACGCAAGTAGGAGGAAGGTCAATTATATGGGGAAAACAAACTTATCGATGGAGTGATTTAGATTTTGAAGCTAACGCAAGAGACGGATATGGTGTAGATTGGCCTGTGCGCTACAAAGACATTGCACCTTGGTACAGTTATGTTGAAAAGTTTATTGGAGTAAGTGGTCAGGCTCTAGGTTTAAGACAATTACCAGATAGTGAATTTCTGCCTCCTATGGACTTGAATTGTCTTGAAAAACATCTTCAGCAAAGTATTGCATCGACCTATACTGACGAGCGTGTTTTAACCATTGGACGAGTTGCTCATATCACAGAAGGCACAAAACCAGGAGATGGTAGAACTACTTGTCAGAACAGAAATAGGTGTGATAGAGGTTGTCCGTTTGGAGCGTATTTCAGCTCAAATTCATCAACGCTACCTTTAGCACAAGCCACGGGTAATTTGACGATAAGACCGCACTCTATTGCCGTTGAGGTTCTCTTTGACGACAACACCCAAAAAGCGACTGGGATACGTGTTATAGACACGGAAACTAAAGAAGAATTGGTTTTTAATGCAAAACTTATTTTCTTGAATGCCTCTGCAATTGGAACAGCTTCACTTCTTATGAGATCTACAAGCGAACGCTTTCCAAATGGAATGGGTAACGATTCAGGCGAATTAGGTCATAATATAATGGATCACCAATTAGGAAGTGGAGCTGGAGGCAAATATGACGGGTTTAAGGATTCTTATTACAAAGGAAGAAGACCAAACGGATTTTATATTCCAAGATTTAGGAACTTAGATAACAGGTCTAAAAAGGTAGATTTCTTGAGGGGCTACGGTTATCAAGGTGGGGCATCCCGAGGAGATTGGTCAAAAGTAATTGCGGAATATCAATACGGTGCCAACTTAAAGGAAGCTATTCTTGATGTAGGAGACTGGTCAATAGGTATGGGTGGATTCGGTGAAGTATTACCTTATCACGAAAACCATATTACATTGAATTACGACAAATTAGATCAGTACGATATGCCAACAATTGTCTTCGACGCTGAGTTTAAAGAGAATGAAAGACGCATGAAAGAAGACTGGAAGGTACAGGCTGCCGAGATGCTTGAAAATGCTGGTGTAAAGGAGGTAAATATATTTGATTCAAATGCACCGATTGGGAAAGGTATTCACGAAATGGGAACTGCACGTATGGGGAAAGACCCTAAAACTTCAGTTTTAAATAAATTTAATCAAATGCATGCCGTTAAAAATGTATTTGCAACAGATGGTTCATTTATGACATCTTCATCTACTCAAAACCCATCTTTAACTTACATGGCCTTTACCGCAAGAGCGGTAAATTATGCCGTTGACGCTCTTAAAAAAGGAGAAATTTAGTAAAGAAAGTTAACTACTCTGTTGAAGAATTTTAGGGAATACTTTTCACCGTACGAAAACCTAGATGTTCCATCGCGGAGTCCAAAGAATTAGCCATTCTAGCACTTATGCGATAACTAGCGCAATAGGAAGCACTACACAAGAAAGAACCGCCTTTGATCACCTTTTCTTGAGCCAATGGATTAGTTCGATTAAAAGGATTAAGTGCTCCTTTTGGATTATCACTGATTCCATTATTGGCCTTTTCAAAATAATAATTGGTGTTATACCAATCAGAAGTCCATTCCCATACATTTCCGGCCATATCGTATAACCCAAAAGCATTAGGAGGAAAAGATTGTACTGGCGCTTTATTGGTATAACCATCTTCCTCTGTATTTTCTACAGGAAAAAGCCCATCCCAAGTGTTTGCATGAGTGCTTAAAAGTGTCTTTTCATCTCCCCAAAAGTAAATGTTGTTTTCTTGATTAGCCCTTGCTGCAAACTCCCATTCAGCCTCTGTTGGTAAGCGCTCATCTTTCCAATTGCAGTAAGCCAAGGCGTCTTGATAAGCGATATGTACGACTGGAAAATTTTCCAGTCCAGATAAGTCACTTCCCGGACCATAAGGCTGCCTCCAATTAGCACCTATTTTCCATTCCCACCATTGGGTGTAATCATAAAGATTTTCCACTTCTTGTTTTGGAGAATAGAAAAGAAGAGACCCTGGCTGTAAGATAGAATCGTGTGGTTTGGGAGTACCTGGAGGGACCTGCTTTTTCAATTCTTCCCAATCTATAGCTCTTTCTGCAAGAGTCACATATCCAGTAGCTTCTACAAAGGCTAAATACTGTGCATTTGTCACCTCATGCGCGGACATAAAAAAGGCATCTACCTTAACCGGGTGCGCTGGTTTTTCATGGGCCATAGCCATTTTATCATTGGCAACAGCGCCCTGCATAAATCTTCCCCCTGCAATGTAAATCATTCCTGTTGGAGTTTTATTAGGTGGAACTGCTTTGATTTCTTTCTTCGGATTGCACTTTATGCAGACAATACAGAACAAAATCAACCCCGTGTTTTTAAATTTCATTTAATATTCTTTGGCGTGTTTAAAGTCTCCCCATCTTGGACGATCTGTTGGTTTTAGAGGAATGTTCATCCCATCGGATTCTTCTAACCATTTATAGAGTGAATTCAGCATCGATTTAATAGTGTCTTGCTTACTGGGCTCGGCAATTAAATTATACATCTCATGTGGGTCATTCTCTAAATCATACAATTCATTTCTGTCCCAGATTCCGTGGTAGCGAATGTACTTATACTTGTTTGTTCGCATTCCGAAAACAGTAGGTGTCATTGGAAAATCATTTTCCCAATAATATTCATAGAAAATTTCTTTTCTTGCTCCCGCCGGATTCTCACCCGTGAGCACATCAACAAAAGAAACACCAGGCATGTGGTCTGGTTGCTTTAGACCTGCTTCGGCTAGAATAGTCGGGGCAATATCGATATTTTGAACCATTGCAGTGGGTGTAATTCCACCTTCAAACAATTCAGGGCAGCGCACGAGTAAAGGTACTTTTACAGACTCCTCGTAAAAGTGTCTTTTGTCGATTAGTCCGTGTTCACCCCAACTAAATCCGTTATCCCCCATGTAAATAACAAGCGTTGAATCGTCTATTCCTTCGGATTCGAGGTAAGACATCACCGCGCCTATACTATCATCTACACCTAACAGGGTTTCACAATAGGCCTGTACCAATTCGTGTAAATCTTGATTGTCGTGGTACATGTAGTCCACTCCGTGCCATGAAACACGCTGCTTAGCTACCCATTCCGGCCATTTTAAATCTCTCCATTCTCCGGTTTTGGATTGCTCAAATGTAGGTGGAATAGGAATTTTTTTGTTTTTATATACACCCAAATGTCTTTTTGCAGGCTTGAAAGCAGCATGAACCGCCTTGTGAGAGAGATACATAAAAAAAGGTTTTGAACGATCTCTTTCATCCAACCACGAAATAGCGTGTTCTGTAAGTAAATCTGTGATATATGTTGAGTCTTTATATGCGATACGTTCTCCATTGATATTCAATTCAGGATTGTAATAAACACCTTGTCCTTTAAAGCTTTCCCAATGATCAAAACCTGCGCGAGGATTATCTGAACTATCTCCCATATGCCATTTTCCAAAGAAACTGGTTTGATACCCTGCTTTTTGTAAGTAGGTTGGAAAATAAGTTAGGTTACCTGGATCAGGTGCCTGATTATCAATAATGGTATGTGTATGCGAAAATTGACCTGTTAAAATGGAAGCTCGTGAAGGTGAGCACAAAGAGGTGGTTACAAAACTGTTCGGAAGGTAAGCCCCTTCTTTGGCCAAACGGTCCATATTTGGAGTTTCTAGCCAAGGTATTTTACCCGTAAAACCCATGTAGTCAAAACGGTGGTCATCGGTCAATATAAAAATTACATTTCTTGGTTTTTTCTTTTTAGGTTGTGGATTTTCCGATAGAGCAAAACTATGGGTCAGTATCACCAAACAAAGTGCACTGCTTAAAGCAATTCTGAACATGGCGTATTTAGATTTATAAGTTAGTTGTTAAGTTGCTTAAAGATAATTAAAAATGATGCGTACAACCTCTAATTCATCTCCAAGAAATAAAGGGAAATTCAACTTCATAAGAAGATATTGGCAATCGAAAGGTCTAAATAGGTGAGTAAATCAATGAGTCAGGCTGAAGTGTTATTAATAACATATAGAGATCATTGCTTTTAAATAAAATCATTTAGATGTTGTGTGCTGCAACTAATCTTCTACGTAATAGGGTAATAGGATAGAGGAAATAATGTACAAGGCCAATACGATCTGAATCAAAACAAAACCAATGCCTGGAATTGGAGGATTACTGTATAGTTTGAAATCAGAAAGGGTTGCATTTTCTTTAAAATTGGGAACAATATCCAACCATACACTATGAAAGTTTTCAATAAACTCCAAGGTTAAAAGACCTATTGCGATTGGAGTAACAAAATGCAAAAAACGACTCGCAGGAGACAGGTTAATCAAGTCTTCTACGACAATTTCTAAAAATGCTTTGTTTAAAGCAAGCATGAGAAGTAGAACAATCGGCATCCATAACGTATTCCATACTGAAATAACACCGTATTGTTCGTTTTGATTTGATATCCAGTGATATAGACCATAAAACGGAGCCCATACGAAAAAAGTATAAATCACAGGTAATATGAAAAAACTAATCGGACTTTTAATATGTGACATATCTTTTTATTCGACTAGAAAAGTTCTAATATTTTTTGTGTTTTTCAAAAACAAAACAATAGGAAAACCTTTAAAATTTCTATGTTATCGAATAAAAACAAATCATTTAAAGTGCTAAGGTTTCATTTATATCTCTGATTATCAAATTTTTATCATAAGATTGAAAATACTGCTCTGCTTCTTCAATATCTATGGTAATTGGAGGAAAAGTATTGAAATGTACTGCCAATATATTCTTACAATCTAAATAATCTGAAGCGATTTTAGCTTCTTTGTACCCCATAGTGAAGAGGTCACCAATGGGTAAAATAGCAAGGTCTAAAGGTCCATGTAGTATCGGGATTAATTTCATATCCATAAAAAGACTAGTGTCCCCAGCGATATAAACACAATTATGCGCTGTTTTAAGCACAAATCCACAGGCTATACCTCCATATGAACCATCTGCAAATGAAGAGGAGTGTACGGCCTGAACACAGTGAAGGCTAAAATCATTAAAATTCATGCCTCCACCAGGATTACAGCCAATACCATCAATATTTTTAGCCGTAAAATGACTGTATAGTTCAAAGTTTGCAATGAGTTTACAATTCGGGTTATTCTCGGCAATACGTTCGGTATCAAGAATGTGATCTTGGTGCGCATGAGTGAGTAAGATGTAGTCAACAGAAAGTTTATCAACATCAATACTTTTGGCTAATGGATTTCCAGAAATGAAAGGATCTACTACAATTTTTGAATTATTTGTTTTAATGAGCAAACAAGAATGTCCCAAATAGGTTATTTTCATGCTAAGATTTATTAGTCAGTGCGATTTACGGTTTCTACAATAATTACGTTTCTTTTGATGCACACAAATATCTGTGCCCAAGTAAAAATACTAAAAAGAGAATTCGTTCATTCGTCAGAGCAATTAAAGTATATCATTTACGACAATTCAAAGACTGAACCTGTAAAAGATGTAATTCTCTATTTGCACGGTGGGGGTCAAAGTGGTGAAGAACAAAAACTTCCAAACAAATTAAATGAATCCTTCACACATCCTTATTTTTTCATTTTACCACATCTGAGTGAAAAAAGAGCATTTTGGAATAAAACCATGGTAATGGAATTGCTAAATTCAATAGTCAAAGAATTTCAATTAAATCACGCAAAAATTCATTTAGCCGGTTTTAGTAGGGGTGGAAGTGCAGCCTGGGAATTGGCCATGGAACATCCTAATGTTTGGAGCTCTTTAACTGTTGTAAGCGGTCGAGCACCTCTTTCTATATATGCACATTGGATTTCAGAACAATTACCTATAAACATAGTTCACTCCAAAATTGATGACAAAATGCCTTTCGTTGAGGTAGAAAAATTTGTGCATACTTTAAAACAAAATAACCCTCATATAACATTTAAAACTGAGGGAAGCCTTGGTCATGAATTAGGTGAATTCGCATTTAATGACGCCTATTTTGATGCCATTGAACAGATAGAGTTTAAGGGTTTGAAGGAGGATGATTTCATCGATTTAGGTAAAGTCAGTCACCGTTTTGTATATGATATGCGTTATGCCCAAGTTAGGAATTTTTTAAAGCAAAAGGTATATCCTTGTGCGCGTTGTGTACTTAGAGTTAAAACAGCCAAAAAATTAATTAAGGCAGCTACGCTCTTAAAACGTCTTGGATATAAGGTTTTGATTTTTGATTGTTACCGACCTCAGTCTGTGCAATATGAAATGTGGAAAATACTTCCAGATTCCAGGTATGTAGCAAATCCAGAAAAGGGATCAATGCACAATAGAGGAGGAGCTGTAGATATTTCCTTAGTCACATTAGACGGAATAGCCTTAGATATGGGCACCGATTTTGACCATTTTGGTGAGCGGGCTCACCGAAATTACAAATACTTGACAATGGAGCAACAAAAAAATCGTGGGATACTAGATAAGGCCATGTTTAAATCTGGATTTGAAGGCATATCAACCGAGTGGTGGCATTTTAATTTACCTGATGCCAGAACATCACCTTTGGCTAATTTTCAATTTCAATGCGATCAACACGAATAGCCCGGATGACAATTGGTTCACTTTCTTGTGTAAAAAATAAGTATTCATTTTTACCTTCTTTAATCTTGAACTGACGACGAATTTCGTGCACCGAAAGTTTGAAGTTTTTGCTAATTACATGAAAATGTCCACTTACTAACGACTTCATATTTCGTTTAGAGAATGGAAAACTTGAAATGACCTTGAATCGTCGTCCTTCAAATAATGCTCTATCCTCAGAAGCAGTATATAGATGGGTATTGTGATCTAAGGCGGCGCAATCAAATCGACTTGTAATTTGAGAAGAACACCCAGCTTTTATCATTCCGGGGTGAGGTTCAAAGAGGAAATCATTCAAGGGTGATATTGAAATTTTGTTTTTTTCTTTTGGGATCTTATTAAATGCAAATTCTGACCATTGAAGACTATCCTTTCTGTAGTGATGTATATGAATCTTAGGATTACTATTGGATTTATATTTAGCATTGAAAAAAAGGATTTCTTTCAGTTCAAAATGCACTGTAATTAAATCAACTCGAAAGCAATGGGGAAGCATTCTAATCGATTGAGAAATATCGACCATGGGAGAAGCCTTTATTAGAAATAAATCAGAGCTAGAACTTAATTGATTGTAGTTCAGAATGCAGTCTGGTATGCAGTGATTTAACTCAATGAGTTGCTTATGATGCTCATCCCTTCTGCTGGGATCTATATACAATACATCAAAAGATTGCGCTAAAAAATCAAAGGCTTTGGAGAGATGAAAAGTTCTATTACTTGTTTCAAAGCTTTGAGAATTATGCTTTTGTAATCCCAACAATTCTTTATTCGGTTCAACACTTACCAATCGTTTAAAAAGGGTGCTCAAAAAATAGGCATCAACCCCAAAGCCAGATGTTAAATCTGCGGCAGAATTAGTTGAAATTCCCAGCTCTTTCATAAGTTCCTTCAAAAGATTTGTTTTCTTTTGAGCTGTTAATTCAGAAGAACTTTGAGCTAGATTTCCTTTAGGTGGATAGAGTATATTTAGTTTTGAATACCAGGAAGGTAATTTGTGTTGAATATGAGCTCTTCTCTCTATTTGAGCTGCGATTTCTGAATTTGAAATTGTTTTAAACAGCGGCTTTCCAAAGTGTAAAGCATCAATATTTTTCGGATTGAATTCAAAAATAAATTGCTGAATTTCTGTATTTGAGAATAAAGGGTGCTGCAATTACTGAGTGATTTTTTGAATCAAAGGGTGATCTGCATACAAATAAGAAAGAATTATTCTTATTGAGGTATATGCAGGCACTGCCACAATCATTCCCACAATTCCTAACAGTAATCCAGAAATTAAAATTACCAAGAAAATTTCGACCGGATGTGCCTTGACACTTTTAGAAAAAATAAATGGCTGAGAAATAAAATTATCAACCAATTGCCCAATTACAACTCCAGACATTACGTACATCAATTTTTGTGTGATGATCGTATTAAATTCNGGCCCTATATAGTTCGTTAAGGTTAAAATGGCCATAATAATAGCTCCTATGATTGGTCCTAAGTANGGAATAATATTGAATAAAGAGCACAGAAATGCAATCAACAAAGCATTTTCGATACCTCCTTTNACCAGAGCCAAGGTGTAAATACAAAACAAAATAGANATTTGAAGTACAATTCCAGAAAAATAACGTGTNANCATTTTTCTGATTTTGGTNAGAGAAGCAACNATTTGCCCNTCCTTNTNNTCAGGNACAAAACGCANAATNCCATTTTGNGCTANATTCTGTTCTTTCAAAAAGAANAAAGCCAAGAAAAGTACTGAAAANGTNCCTATACTAAAGGCTCCNAAAAANTGAAAAACAGAGGAGAGTACATTGGGAATTACATTNAAATCAAAGGTGTCCAAAAACCATTTTTCAAAATTAGACTCTTGTAAATATTGAAATAGTTGAGGGATATGACTTTGCGTATAGTCTAATAATTGAAAATACAAACTATTGAGGTCTGACTCTAGTTGTCCAATGTCTAGAAGCGAAAGATTCTTGCCCTGAGTAATAAAAACAGGTATAAAAAGGGACAAAAGACCAAAAAATAAAAAACTTAAAATACCTAGACTTAAAACAGCCGCAAGAGAATTGGGAACGTATTTGATTTTCTTTAAACGTCGCATCAAAGGGTTACCTAAAAGGGCAATTATACTGGCCACTATTATATAGGCTATTATTTGACGAATACTGTAGAGAAAATAGGCAAGAAGAAAGATTCCTAGTAAAATCAATACTGCTCTGACAATTCCTTTGGAGATAACCGTGGAGTCTAAGGGTGTATTTCCCATATTACTATTGCTTTAAATTAGCCAGGTGTACCCTGCTTAATGCACTAATAGCCGCAGTTTCAACCCGAAGTCGCTGTTGACCTAAAGATACCGATTTAATGTTATGTTGCATAAATAAGTTTCGCTCTCTAGTGGAAAAATCACCTTCAGGACCAATTATAATTTGTATAGATTTTTCTGGTACGATGTGATGAAAAAAGTCATTACGCGGCGAGGCGAGGCAATCACCAAAATACGAATGATCGAATGTGTTTTGTATCAAAAAATCATCAAGATTTATAGGTTCGTTAATCTGAGGTAAAAATGCCTGCATTGATTGCTTGAAACCACTGAGGATGATGCGTTTCATACGGTCCATTTTTAAGTGGCGTCTTTCTGAATGATCGCAAAGTATGGGACTAACACAACCTATCCCTAATTCTACAGCCTTTTCAAGAAACCATTCAAATCGATCAATACTTTTGGTCGGCGCTATAGCGATGTGTGCGCTGTAATTCGGAGGAGCATATTGTATGCATTCCAAAAGCTGGACACTACATTTTTTTAAAGAAACTTCTGTGATATGAGCTTTAAAAACTAAACCTCGTCCGTTATTTAAAACAATTTCATCTCCTGTTTGATGTCTCAAAACTTTTAAAATATGTTTACTTTCAGAACTGTCAAATTCAAAATTTTTGTCAGTGGCAACTGTATTTGGTGCGTAGAATTGTTGTTCCATGCGATAGGTTTATAGCGATTCGAATTTAAAGCGAGCATTAGCACTAACCGCATAAGAAGTGAAATGTTCTTTTTGGTATTTGAAATATGCAGCAATTCCAATCATAGCGGCATTATCTGTGCAAAATTCAAATTTGGGTATATGAACATCAATACCGTGAGAGTTTTTAAAATTGAGTACAGCTGATCTAATAGCTGTGTTGGCAGCAACTCCTCCACCAATAGCTAAAGCTTTTACCGAATAATGGTCTAGAGCCATCTCAACTTTTTGCATTAAAATAGCAACAATAGTCGATTGCACGCTAGCACATATGTCATTCATATGTGCACTAACAAAGGTTTTATCTTTATGTGTCTCCTTGGTGATAAAGTTCAAGATGTTTGTCTTTAATCCACTAAAACTAAAATTAAGACCATCAACCTTGGGGATAGGAAAGGTATATCTCATGGCATCTCCCTCCTTTGCATATTTGTCAATTAAAGGACCACCAGGATAGGTGAGGCCCAAAATTTTTGCTGTTTTGTCAAAAGCTTCACCTACTGCATCGTCCAAGGTTTCACCTAGTATTTTCATGTCAAAATAATCCTCTACTAGCACTAATTGGGTATGTCCACCGCTAATAGTAAGGGCCAAAAAAGGAAACTCAGGCACCTGCATTTGTTGATCATCAATAAAGTGAGCCAATATGTGGGCTTGCATGTGATTTACTTCGATTAATGGTACCTTTAAACTCATGGACAAGGATTTTGTAAAGGATGTTCCCACCAGAAGTGATCCTAATAATCCTGGACCTCTGGTAAAAGCAACTGCTGAGAGTTCTTTTTTATCGATATTTGCTTCTTCTAAGGCAACTGAGACTACAGGAATGATATTTTGTTGATGTGCCCTGGAGGCCAACTCAGGAACAACACCACCATATTTTTGGTGTATTTTTTGAGAAGCCACAATATTACTGAGAACTTTGTTTCCGCGTAAAACGGCAGCAGAGGTATCGTCGCAAGAAGATTCAATCGCTAAAATAAGAGGTTCAACCGGCATACAAAATAAGTTTGGACAAAGATAAAGGCAATACTAGTATTAAAAAATTCATAAGCGCAAGCATAAAAATAATGCTTGTGATACTGGTAATACTCATATTGACTACGGGTATAGCACTTGTACCTTCCATCCAAACTGGTGTTACTTCATCAATCATCAAAAGAGTTAACAAGCAGTATGGAATAGAAGTAGTCTTAGGAAGAACACAAATTATACCAATTCAATTAAAAACACAGTTAGGTCAATTATTAATTTTGGATCATCAAAAGGATACGCTTTTTTATGTTGAAGAAGTCTCCACATCTATCGCTGAATTAAGTGCGCTATTAGAGGGAAGAATTAATATGAGCAACTATAAATTTGATGGAGCAGAGGCTAATGTGGTCATTTATCCTCAAGATTCTTTAAGTAATTTAGACATTTGGTTAGCAAAAATTAAGAGACCCACAAGCACCGACGACTTTCGTTTTGAAGCTCAAACTGTCCTAGCTGAAAACTTAAAACTTCGCTACAAGGATTCAATCATAAACAGAAAGATATCTCTCGAGCGTTTGGAAGTCAAAAACCTTTTGATTGATAACCAAAATGTTTATGCAGAATACGTCACCATCGACAATGGTTTGTTTGACGCTTTCAAGCTCATCTCGTCAACATTTAAGATGGCTTTTGAAGAAGACGATATGCTTATTTCAAATTTATATCTGAGAAGTGCGTTATCCGAGTTTTCTTTTACTGAGCTTCTAATTGAAGATATTTCGAATGCTCAGAATCGAACAAAAATCAACTTTGACATTGCACCTTCATTTGTCACTTTTGAGGAGTTTAAAAGTTTAATACCCAATTCGATTCCACTGCACTTAAAAAATTCTTTGTTCTTTGAAGGTAAAGGACTTTTTAATGATGGTGAAATAGATGTTTCAAAAACAAAAATTCAATATTTAAACTCCTTTTTCGAAGGTTCTTTGTATGCGGAAGATATCAGTAATAAACAGAGTGATTTTTTTTTAGTATCAAAGGGTACAAACTTCAATCCTGAAGAATTAAGCGAGTTAGTAGATTTGAAGACAGAGTGGAGTTCGTATCTCAATTCTTTTTCATCACTTAGATGGGAAGGTCTAATTCAAAGAGAAGAAAACAATTTTGTGGTTGAATCTATTGTTGATACAGATCAAGGCACATTATTTTCAGATCTAAAATACATTGAAGAATCTGAAACATTTAATGGCCTTCTTTCAACAGATCAATTTAATTTCGGTATTCTTTTCAAAGAGTTACCTCAAATACCGACTTCACTAGATTTGGAATTTACGGGTCAAAGTTTTGAGCTTAATAAATTAAAGGCACAATTAGAAGGGGGAATCTGCGCCGTATCGATCCGGGATAAGATTTTTGAGGATATTGAATTTTCGGGATACTTCAGTGATAAATTATTCAACGGTTTAGTTTACAGTAGTCAGGAAGATTTTTCATTCGATGTAAGCGGTTCGGTTGATTTTTCCTTGCCTATTTACAATTACAACATCAACTTTTTACTGAAAAGGTTTCGACTGTTCAAGTTTGGCATTGGAAATGATGAATTATCAAATCTAAATTTCAACTTAAACCTCAACCTTGATGGTAATTCTTTTAGTGAATTAGAAGGAGTGTTACAATTCAACGATGGCCGTTATGCAGATCGAGATAATTATCTTGAATTTAAAGATTTAATTATAAACAGCACTCGAACTGATGACGATTTTAAATTATTTGAATTGGTGTCAGACGATTTGGTCTCAGGTGTTGTCAAAAGTGATGTAGAATGGCCATACATTGATGAATATTTCAACCTGGTAAAAAATAGAATGATGGGCATAGTTGAGCACATTAGTGCAGATAATCAAAACAACGCTCTGATTTTTGATTTAGATTTAAAAAGTAAAATAGCCGCTCTGTTAAATCCAAATTTTAAACTTTCTGAAAACTCAAACTTGAAAGGAAATTTTAATTTAAGAGATTCATTAACCCAATTATCTATAAATACACCTCTATTGACCTTTCAAAATTATGAGATTCACAATTTGATAGGAGACTTGAATAATACTAGCGAAAAAGTGGGCTTGACCTTTGCCATCGACTCAGTGAAATCTTCATTCATCAATTTGAAAGAATTAACATTTAATGCTTTTGAGCAAAGGGATTCGATTCTCTCCACATTGAAGTTTAAAAGTTCTAAATCAAACAGTAACGTTTTTGAACTTAATTTAAGTCAACCTATAAACTCAAGTGAAGAAACTATAGATATCTATATCAAACCTTCTCAATTAGGATTAAAAGGAAAAACTTGGAAGTTAAATACGACGAATACATTGGATCATAAATTGTCCTATAATCCAAAACAAGAACGCTTACAAATTAATCGAATCGAACTCGCAAATGACGATGGAGATCGCATTCAAATCAATGCCCCGTATATTGGGGCTACTGAAAAGCAAATTGATTTAAATTTTAAAGGTGTTCAATTGTTTAAAGTAACTCCGGACATTCCTAATCTAGAGCTAGATGGCGTACTCGATGGCTTTATGACTATCAATCAAATCAACGGTCAATATATACCAAGTACTAGTCTAGAAATTGAAGATTTAAGTGTGAACCAAGAAGTTGTTGGAGATGCACAAATGGTTATTGCAGGAAACAGAGATCTGAGCTCTTTTGAGGTAGCCTCTTGGATTGAAGGCGATCAGCAAACATTACTCAATATTCAGGGAAGTATTGAACAAGACGAGGATGAGAGGTATTATTATGAATTAAATGCAGAATTGGATGATTTAGGTATTACTCCATTTTCTCCTCTTGGGAAACAGACATTAAACAGATTAAGAGGTGGATTAACAGGGAAAATTGATGTGAGTGGTAGCCTTGAAAAGCCAATGTTAAATGGTCTATTGCGGCTTAACAACGGAGGAATGGCTTTTCAATATCTCAATACAGATTATCGAATATCAGATCAGGCTATTATTCAAATTGAAAATCAAAATTTTGACTTTATCAATTTTGATTTCAGAGACCGTATTTACGATACGTCTGCAAATATCTCGGGGCGCATTTCACATGAAAATTTCAAAATCTGGAATCTTGACTTAGAGGTAGATACCAATTTTGATCGATTTCTTATTCTCAATACAGATAATCAACCTAATTCTTTGTATTATGGAACGGGATTTGTTTTGGGTAAAGGATATATTAAAGGCCTTTCAACTCAATTAAATATTGAATTTAATGGGGCCTCTGCTCAAGGAACCAGTTTAAAAATTCCTTTGGGTGATGCAGAATCTGAATCTGACTATTCTTTCATCAATTTTGTTGGAGACAAGACTATTGAGCAAATGAAGAATGAAAAGGTTTTAAAGACTTATCGAGGATTAGAGCTCAACTTCGATATAGAAGTAACTGATCAAGCTGAGGTCGAAATTGTGATCGATCCCAGAAGTGGAAGTTCATTGAAGGGCAGTGGCGAAGGGCTCTTACTTATGGAAATCAACACTGATGGCAAATTCAATATGTATGGTGAGTTTGTTGCTGTAGAAGGTTTTTACAATTATAAATTCGGAGGACTCATTGACAAGAGGTTTAAACTTCAGCCCGGAGGAACATTACTTTGGGATGGAGATCCACTTGACGCTCAACTCCAGATGGACGCTGTTTATTCGTTAAATGCAAATCCTTCACCTATATTGGAAAGCACTTCCTTTTCAGGAAGAATACCAACAGAGGTGCTCGTGCGTTTAGACGGGGAGTTGGACGAACCTAATATCAACTTTGATATTGCTTTTCCCAACACCTCTTCAGTTATTCAATCCGAATTGCAATACCGATTACAAGATCCAACGATACGTGAGCGAAATGCATTCTTTTTGCTGGCACAGGGAACCTTCGTTAACGACCAGATCGGAATAAACCAACAGGCACTAACAGGAAATTTATTTCAAACTGCATCAGGTCTGCTAGATCAAGTTTTGGGTGAGAGTGAAACTTTTGATTTAGGGTTGTCATACGAGCAGGGTTTTTTAGACCCTACAGCTGATGTTCAAATTGAAAATCGAATAGGGGTTACGGTAAGCACGCAAATCTCTGATCGCATTTTGATTAATGGAAAGGTCGGGGTTCCAGTAGGTGGAGTATCTGAAACCGTAATCGCAGGTAATCTTGAAATTCAGATTTTATTGAATGAAGAAGGAACCTTGAGTGCAAAAATATTCAATCGTGAAAATGAAATTAGACAATTTTTGGCCGAACAACAGGGCTACACTCAAGGAGTAGGTCTATCGTATCAGGTGGATTTTGATAATTTCAAAAGCCTTTTAATGAAAATCATTCAAAAAGAGTAGGGTGTTTTTAAAGAAATAGTTATTTCTACGCTCTTTTTTCTGAAATACGTAAATCAAGAGTGTTATATAAGTTTAGTTTAGTAGTTTTGAGCACTTTTTGAAATAAAATGAGTAAATCAGTCAAAAACATTGGGGTACTTACCTCAGGGGGAGATGCCCCTGGAATGAATGCTGCAATACGCTCTGTCGTTCGGACATGTGCCTATCTCAATATAAAGTGCACTGCGATCTACAGAGGATATCAGGGGATGATTGAGGGTGATTTTAAAGCCTTCAATGCCAGAAGTGTAAACAATATAATCAACAAAGGCGGAACCATACTTCAATCTGCAAGAAGTGAGGAGTTTAGGTCTCTTGAAGGAAGAAAAAAAGCTTATGAGCAGTTGACTAAAGTTGGAGTGGATGCTATTGTCGTTATTGGAGGAAACGGAAGTTTCACTGGAGCCTTAAAATTTAATGAGGAGTTTGACTTTCCTGTAATGGGAATTCCAGGAACCATCGATAATGACATTCTAGGAACATCATTTACATTGGGATTCGATACCGCCATAAATACAGTGGTGGATGCCATTGATAAAATTAGAGATACTGCAAGTTCACACAATCGTCTATTCTTTGTAGAAGTGATGGGTCGAGATGTGGGACTAATAGCACTCAATGCCGGGGTAGGTGCTGGTGCAGAGGAAATTTTAATTCCAGAACAAAACTTGGGTCTTGAGCGATTAGTGGAATCTTTAAAGCGTAGCAAGAATTCAGGAAAGTCTTCGAGCATAGTGATTGTGGCTGAAGGAGACAAAACTGGAAATAATGTCTTCGAATTGAAAGACTATGTCGAAAAGAACCTTCCCATTTACGACGTTAGAGTTTCAGTATTAGGTCATATGCAAAGAGGAGGAAATCCGACTTGTTTCGATCGTGTATTAGCATCTAGAATGGGGGTAAAGGCGGTGGAATCTTTGCTCGAAGGACGCAGTACCGAAATGATTGGAATTAGAGATACCTCTTTGGTATTAGTTCCAATAGCAGATGCAATCAGTGGATTAACACAAGTGGATCAAGAACTCATCAGAGTTTCAGATATAATGACAACATAAATTAAAATCAATAAAAATGGCACAATTACAAATTGGTATAAACGGATTTGGAAGAATCGGAAGAATGGTTTTCCGGGCAGCAGCAAAAAGAGATGATGTAGAAATCGTTGCAATCAACGACCTGTTGGATGTAGAACACCTTGCATACCTATTAAAATATGACTCAGTACACGGAAGATTTAATGGTTCTGTTGAAGTAATCGATGGTCAACTTATCGTAAATGGTAAAAATATTCGAATTACTGCAGAACGCGATCCACAAAATTTAAAGTGGAATCAGGTTGGAGCAACTGTTGTCGCAGAATGTACAGGAATCTTTACCACACTTGACATGGCCCAAAAACACATCGATGGTGGAGCTCAAAAAGTGGTAATTTCTGCACCTTCTAAAGACGCGCCTATGTTTGTTATGGGTGTTAATCACATTGATGCAAAGTCATCTGATACTATTGTTTCTAATGCTTCTTGTACAACCAATTGCCTTGCCCCATTAGCGAAGGTTCTTGACGATACCTTTGGAATAGAAGAGGGGTTAATGACCACAGTTCACGCGACAACTGCTACACAAATGACCGTTGATGGGCCATCTAGAAAAGATTACAGAGGCGGACGTTCGTCACTATTAAATATTATTCCTGCATCAACAGGAGCGGCTAAAGCCGTAACTAAGGTAATTCCTGCCCTTGAAGGTAAACTAACAGGAATGGCATTTAGAGTCCCAACCGCGGATGTATCTGTAGTTGATCTAACAGTTCGTCTGGAGAAACAGACCTCGTATGAAGAAATCAAAGCGGTAATGAAAAAGGCTTCTGAAAACGAATTAAAGGGAATTTTAGGATACGAAGACGAGGCTGTAGTCTCTCAAGATTTTATAGGTGATGCACGTACAAGTATTTTTGATGCTGGTTCGGGTATTGAGTTAAACGACAAATTCTTTAAGGTTATTTCTTGGTATGATAACGAGGCAGGGTATTCAAATAAGCTAGTTGACCTCGCTTTATACGTAGCCTCTTTATAATGTTACAATGATTTTAGTCGTTGATAGCGGTGCCACCAAGTCAGATTGGATTGCACTTTCGAATTCTGGAGAACAACTTTTTATGACACAAACCTTGGGTTTGTCTCCTGAGGTTTTAACTCAAGAAGTAATAGAGGATCGACTGGCTAATAACTACGAGCTTTCTCAGAACAGCACTAAAGTTGAGCAGGTTCATTTTTACGGTGCAGGTTGTGGTACCGACCGAATGAAGAAATTTCTGAATAAAATTTTTAAAAACTTTTTTCCAAACGCTCACATTGATGTTGAAGAAGATACTTATGCCGCGATTTATGCTACTACCGAAATCGGCAATCAAGGTATCGTTTGTATTCTAGGTACAGGTTCAAATTGTTCGTATTACGACGGACATCAGGCTTTTCAAAAAGTCACCTCTCTTGGCTATATTTTAATGGATGATGGTAGTGGAAATTTCTTTGGAAGGAAACTATTGAGAGATTATTACTTTCATAAAATGCCACAAGATTTAGGTATGAAGTTCTCTAAACAATTTGATTTAGAAGCCGATGTCATTAAAGAGTATTTATACAAGCAGCCGAATCCGAATACCTATTTAGCCAAATTCGCCAGATTTCTAATCGAAAATAAGGAACATTCTTATTGCAAAGGATTAATAGAGAAGGGTTTACAACAATTTGTCAACAACCACATCATGCAATTTGAACTAGCGACAAAAGTGCCAATTCATTTTGTAGGTAGCATAGCTCATTTTCTAAGAGAAGAAGTTATAGCCTGTCTAGAGCGAAACGATCTGGTCATTGGAAAAATTGAACAACGACCCATTGACGGCCTTGTAGAATTTCACAAAAAGACGCTTTAATAGCGTCTTTTTTTATTTCATCGCAATCATTGATATTTCTACATTCACAAATTTTGGAAGATTAGCAACTTCTACGGTTTCGCGTGCTGGTGCAGTTTGATTATTAAAGTAACCCCCATAGACTTCGTTGATTTGTGCAAACTGATGCATGTCTGCAATAAAAATGCTTGTTTTGACAACGTCTTCAAAAGAAAATCCAGCTTCATCTAAGATGGCTTTTAAGTTTTCCATGCATTGTTTGGTCTCTGCTTTGATATCAGATTGTACTAGATTACCTGTACTTGAGTCGATAGCTATTTGCCCGGATGTGTAGAGCGTATTTCCAAACTTTACCGCTTGATTATAAGGCCCAATTGGTGCAGCAGCTTTTGAGGTTGTAATGATTTCTTTCATAGTATTTAAATTAAATTGATTTAACGCCTAAACGAGGTGTTTCTTTGACTTCTACTTTCCCATTTGAGATCAGAGAGCATGGAACTATTTATACCGATAAAGAAATCCCAGCGTTGATTCCTTCCAAAAGGTACCCAATTAAATCTCAAGTCAAAACTTTTTAATTCTCTTTTAAACCCGAGTTGAGTTAAATTGAATCCTTTGTTTTTAAAATCATATCCAGAGGAAAAGCGAACTTTCCACTTAGGGGTAAGGTCTACTGTCCCCGAAAACATTAAAGAAGTGTTTGTGAACTCATTTTGCCTTGCGTTATTAGAATAGTTTGAGGTAAATGCCAGACGCAGTGTCCAGGGTAAGGGATTCCGATATAACTCACTCTCTTCCTCTTCCTCACCTTCAGGAGCTTCCCTTGTTCGGTTTTGATCATCAAAACCACCATCATTTAATCCAAATCCAAATAAATCATCATCACGTCCACCACTAGCGGCTCTGTAGTCTTCATTGTAATTTTCGCCATTTCTATCTTCTGATTCTTGCTCATCATCTTTACGAGCATTTTTATCAAAGGTTTTATTGTCTAATGAGTAACCCACATTTACACTAAACCGAGTAAGACGAAAAAGTGAACCGTTATTTTTTACGTTGAGCTTATTTATTTTTCGATTATTCGCATCTAAGGCATAAGGGTCTAGTGCCCCTGTAAAATTGATACTCATTTTTTTATCAAATAAGGCGGTGGCCCCATTAAATGTAACAGGACTTATTCTTAAAGAGTCTGCCTCCATATTATAAGAACTTGAAAAATTCAAATTGCTTAATAGTGATACCTTTTTTGATTCCGTTTCGGTACTATCCTTAGGCCTGACTTTGGCTTCTAAGGTGTTTTGAAGTGCAAAACTCAAGCTATTGGTTCGCCTTAGACTAGGCGCCCCATAAAGACTTCCCTCAAAAACTGAAAATTGTTCTAGCGCCCCGTCGTAGCGTTCATAGTAATCGTAGTATTGCTCAAAGGAGGGTTTGTAACTCCAAGAAACCGAGGGTCTCATTACATGTCGTATCGCTTCAAATTTTGAATTTTCTTTAAAGGTGTAGGTACCGTATAATGTGGTTCCAACACTTGAACTAATACCGTAGTTGTTGTATCGTTCAAATCCTCGTACCGTGTCCAACACAATTTCTTTATTGAATTCTGCATTAGGATCTTGTCCTCGTCTAAAGGTTTCAAACGTCCAGACATCTTCATAACTCGCCCCTGCAGAAACACTTAAGTATTTTGCAACTTTAAAGTTTGTACTGATTGGAATACTGTGACGTGCTCCAAATTTTGCATCTTCAAACATTCTTGCAGTTAGAAATAAAGAGTCCGTTGTTCGAATTCTATTTTCTGCCCTCATAGAGTATTGCAAGTTGATATTTTGTATAATTCCTTTTTTGATACCATTGCGTTTGGCAAAAGGAAATATACGTTCCATATTGGCTTGCATAGTGGGTAGGGTCATATTGATGGCCTGCGTATTTGTATTTTGATTGTGGGTCGCAGTTAAACTCAAATTCACAGAGGGATAGGCTGGAAAAGTTTTTGAATAGGATACAGATGAGGATAAATTGTTGTTTTGTGTTAATGCCAAATTCTGTTGGTTTGCCGAATTCCTGAAGTAAGAACTACTTCCAATATTTACAGAGGCGGAAAATCTTGAGTTAGGACTTGCTTTGGCATCTTGGGAATGCGAGATTTGTAAATTAAATATGGTACTTCGGCTGTAATCGTCGAATCCTTTTTGACTGTTGACAAGATTTTCAAATCGAAAATTAACATTCCCACGATATTTATAGCGCTTAGTGTAAACCGATTGCAAGCGCATCCCATAACTTCCATTGGTGTAAAAGTCTCCCATGATGTTAAGGTCAGCATACTCGCTCAAAGGCAAGTAGTATCCTCCATTTTGTAGGGCATATCCGCGTTGCGGATCATTGGTGATTGTTGGAAATATCAATCCTCCTGTTCTTCCTGTAGTTAAAGGGAAATAGGCAAAAGGCAGCGCAATTGGTGTGGGAACGTCTTCGAGATACATATTGGCAAAACCGGCTATAATCTTTTTTCCAGGAACAAATTTTGCTTTTCTAATTTTGATGTAGTAGTCTGGGTCTATTGTATCTTTAGCGGTCGTCAATTTTCCGTCTTTAAAGAAAAAAACAGAATCATTTTCTTTTTTGGTAAACTCAGTAAAGACTTTCATGGCTTCACCACCTCCCATTGCGCCCAGAGAAGCTCCTTGCTCTGTTCGAGAATTGTAAATCAGTGCTTTCTGCGTGTTAAAATTGAAACGAATAGAGTCAGGAATCACAACAGAAGGCCCTTGAGTAAAATTAGGAGTTTGTTCTTTTTCACCTTTATCATTGGTGATTCGGCCTGCCTGAACTTCACTGGTCAAATAATCAATATCGATAATACCAGCAGTCAGTTCTGTGTCTTCATATAAAATTTCAGCTTCGTTATTCAATGCAATTTTATTCTCGAGCTGACTTATTTTCACGAAATCTTTTGCCTTGTATTTGATAGGACCACTTATTCTTCCATTAGATACTACAGATGGCAAGATGCTATCTTTTTTTGTTAAACCGCTATTTTCCAGTTCTAATTTAAGGGCTTCGGTAGCTTTTTGACCTGCAATTTTAGACTGAAAAAGTGGGGCTGTTAGGCCTGTGATTTTTTTCTCTTGTGCATGAATTTGACCAGATAGAAAAAGGGCTAACAACACTAAGACAACTGAAAATTTAGATGGGCCCAAATCTGTAGACGATATTAATTACCAAGTACGGCTTGATTATTGACATCAAACTTACACAATATTTAACTTAAGTTGAAATAGGATTTATTAAATTTGAAGTATATTATAGTGCTTACAAATCAAAATAAACATGCGAAAAAGTATATTATTTTTCACTTTTATATTAATAGCGACTCATTTTGTATGTGCCGATGCAACGGTTAATACAAAGCCTTTTGTGGTTGTTATCGACGCTGGTCACGGCGGAAAAGACCCTGGTAATGTAGGTAATGGCTATATCGAAAAAAACATTGCGTTAAACATTGCTTTAGCTATTGGAGAAGAGTTATCAAAAGAAAGTAATATCAAAGTTGTCTATACCAGAGATAGCGACACCTTTGTTGAACTTGAAGAGAGAGGTGCTATTGCAAACAGAAATGACGCAGACCTTTTCCTATCCATTCATTGTGACGCTCATAGCTCAAACTCTTACGGTGCAGGTACATTTGTTTTAGGGCTACATGCCTCAGAAGAAAATTTTAAAGTTGCAAAACGCGAAAACTCCGTAATCTACTTGGAGGATGATTTTAGAGAAAAATATGCGAAATATAATATAGATTCTCCAGAATCTGTTATTGGTCTTACGGTTATGCAAGAAGAGCATCTGGAGAAAAGTATCCAGTTAGCTTCCTTGATACAAAACAGTTTTACCAGAGAACTCCAAAGAAAAGATCGAAAAGTGAAACAAGCTGGCTTTATTGTTTTACATCAAACTTTTATGCCTAGTGTATTGGTAGAAACTGGTTTTTTGACCAATAAAAATGAAGGTAGTTACCTAAATTCTAAAAAAGGGCAGATCGAAATGGGGCGTTCAATCGCTCAGGCGGTATTATTGTACAAAAAGAACTTTGAGCGAAACAGTGTATTTAGTGACGTAGATACCGATATGATTGGAGGAGCATCAACAAACGAAACCATAGATCAGGAGGTAGTTGCATCCCCAACAATTATCAATTCTTACAAAGAATTACAGGAGGCAAAAGAAAAAAATCAAGAAATTATCAATAGTTATGAAACCCAAAAAGCTCAGGACAAAATTGAAGAAGGGGATTCAGAAATTGATTTGATTCAAAAAAGTGATGATGAATTATTGTCAACTCCCCCCACTGCAAACGACCCTGAAGAAATAACCAAAGAAAGCAATCCGTCTGAAGAAACAAAGACCGATCAAACAGATATGGAGAGCAGTAATGAGTCTGTAAAAGATGAAAAAGATGCTGTAGAGACTAGCCAAACCGAAAGTACTGAGGAACATACGGTAGAAAATGAAAAAGCAGAAGCGCTCAAAGAAGTGAACAAAACTTTAGTTACGTTCAAGGTTCAAATCATGGCTAGAAAAACAAGTTCAGCGATTAAACCTGTTTCAGACTATTTTAACGGACTACCTAATATCAGCACCGAACAATTTGGTCAGTATACCCGATATATGGCAGGTGAAACTCATTCGTATGCATCTGTGAAAAGACTTTTAGAACGCGCTAAATTGTCAGGATACGCGGATGCTTATATAGTAGCTTATAGAGCTGACAAACGAGTCTCTATAACATCAAAAGTAAAACGAGAACATCCTTAAGATCTGATGAGTTTAAAAATATCCCAAGAATTAAAAGCAGGTTTTATCGCAGTCGTTGGAATTTGCGCTTCAATTTTCGGATTGAATTATTTAAAGTCTTCTTCTCTTTTTGATTCTTCTAAAACTTTTTATGCAGTTTATGATCATATAGGTGGCCTTCAAAGTGGAACTCCGGTGAGCTTGAATGGTTTTAATGTAGGAACGATTCAAAACGTTGATTTTTTAAATCAAAGAGGGCAGCTTTTAGTGACGCTCTCTATCACATCGGATTTTGAATTTTCGAAAAATTCGGTTGCAGAGCTTTATGATACGGGTATTATAGGAGGTAAGGGAATTCAAATTGTCCAAAGATTTGATAATGCCGGGTTAGCTAAAAGTGGGGATACTTTACCGACGTCTGTAAAACCAGGTATCACAGAATTAGTACAACAAAAATTAACCCCTTTGCAATTAAAAGTAGAGGACGCTATTAGTAATGCGGACAGTTTAGTTGTAGCCATTAATAATGTGCTAGATGCAAACACTCAAGCAAATTTAAGACAGACAAGTGCAGAGTTATTAGAAATATCCAAAAGTATAAACGGTATTACCACAACTTTAGATGATTTGATGTCAAAATCGAATTCAGATATAAAAAGTACCTTAAAAAACACAAACCAAATTAGTCAGAATCTTAAAGTGATGACTGATAGTATCCCCGCCAACGATGTTGCTGCTATTGTTTCAGAGAGCAAGGAAATAACCAAAAAGCTATCAGCAATCTTGGAGCAACTCGAAAAAGGTGAAGGTAGTTTAGGAAAAATGATGTCTAATGATGAATTACATCAAAATTTATTGAATACCTCAAAGGAATTGGAATTGCTTCTACAAGATTTGAGATTAAATCCAAAGCGTTATATCGATATTTCGCTTTTCGGAAAAAAACAAAAAGCATACGTATTACCCACAGATGATCCTGCAAAATCTGAATTAAAACAAGAATAGTACATGAGTACAATACTTAGTTCTGTCATATTCTTGTCGATTTGGATTAGTGCACTTTTCGTAATCTATAAAAACGCTGGTAAACTCAAAAAGGCTATAAATCAAGGTCAAGGGAGTTTTGATTACACCAATGGAAGTGAACGTGGGAAACAAATGCTAAAAGTTGCTTTTGGACAATCAAAAATGGGTGCAAGACCTATAGCTGCTGTGCTTCACCTGATCGTCTATGTTGGTTTTTTTATTGTTAATATTGAGCTGATAGAAATCCTAATAGATGGTCTATTTGGAACACACCGAATTTTATATCGAGTTTTAGGTAGTTTCTATAGTGGCTTTACGGCGACTTTAGAAATTTTTGCGGCTCTGGTATTATTAGCCGTAATACTTTTTTGGCTTCGAAGAAATGTGTTGAGAATTAGAAGATTTAGATTGTCTGAAATGAAAGGGTGGCCCAAACTCGATGCGGATTTCATTTTGTATTTTGAAATTATTTTGATGCTGCTTTTTTTTGGAATGAACACCTCTGATATGGTCTTACAGTCGAGAGGAGTTGCGCATTATACAGAAGCTGGGTTTTTCCCCGTAAGTGCGATCTTTGCACCTCTTTTTGAGTCTATGGCGACCTCTACACTAATTGTTTTTGAACGAAGTTTTTGGTGGTTACATATCATAGGTATACTATGCTTCTTAAATTACCTTTATTATTCTAAACACTTGCATATCATTTTGGCGTTTCCAAATACATTCTTTGCAAAGTTAGGAGCCGTAGGGAATATGAATAATATGCAATCGGTCACCAATGAGGTGAAGGCCTTTATGGATCCAAGCGCTGCTCAAAGTGCAGATGAAAACACCATACCTTCTTTTGGAGCTAAAGATGTCACAGATTTAAGTGTATTGCAATTATTGAATGCATTCAGCTGCACAGAATGCGGTCGATGCACCTCTGTTTGTCCAGCACATTTAACGGGAAAAAAACTCTCTCCAAGAAAAATTATGATGGATACAAGAGATCGTGCCACCCAAATAATACAAGATACAATCAATGAATCAAACGAAGAAAAGCATTTACTTGATGGCTATATCTCAAGAGAAGAACTTTGGGCTTGCACAACTTGTAATGCATGCGTAGAAGCCTGCCCAATTTTGATAGATCCGGTATCAATTATTTTAGACATGAGGCGTTATTTGATAATGGAAGAATCTTCTGGCCCTGCTGATCTAAATTCAATGATGTCCAATATGGAAAACAATGGAGCACCATGGCCCTTTAGTCCTCAAGACCGCATGAATTGGACAAAAGATTAAAGTAAGATGGATACAAAAGCATTAAAAATTCCAACACTGGCAGAATTGCAAGCTCAAGGCATAAAACCTGATTATGTGTTTTGGGTTGGATGTGCTGGCAGCTTTGATGATCGTGCAAAAAAAATCACCAAAGCTTTTGCGAAAATTTTGCTAGCATCAAAGGTGAGTTTTGCCGTTTTAGGTCAAGAAGAAAGTTGCAGTGGAGACCCTGCAAAAAGAGCAGGTAATGAATTCTTATTTCAAATGCAAGCCATGAGTAATATAGAGATTTTAAATACCTATGAAACTCAGAATATTGTCACGGCTTGTCCTCACTGTTTTAACACTTTAAAAAATGAATATCCCGGACTAGGAGGTCATTACAATGTAATACATCATACACAACTATTAGCTGAATTATTTTCTGCAAATAAACTTTTGGTCAGTGGCGGACATTTTAAAGGAAAAAAAATTACATATCACGACCCTTGTTATTTAAGCAGAGCTAATAATATCAATAAAATCCCAAGAGAGGTGTTGGCCAAGTTAGATGCTGAGCTTGTGGAGATGAAAAATTGTAAAAAAAATGGACTTTGTTGTGGAGCTGGAGGAGCACAGATGTTCAAAGAATCTGAAAAGGGAAATAAAGAAATAAATGTTGAACGCGCTGAGCAGGTCAAAGCAACAAATGCGGATATTTTAGCCTCCTCTTGTCCGTTTTGTAACATCATGATGAATGATGGTCTTTCCTATCAGGACGAATCCAACACCACAGAAGTTAAAGATATAGCCGAACTTATTGCTGAGGCAGCAGATTTGTAATATGAATATAAAATTTGAAGAACTACCAGAATCCTCACGAATTTGGATTTATCAATGCAATCGAACTTTTTCTGAACAAGAACAAAGTGAAATAAAAGAGGCGCTTCAAGCCTTTATTGATGCCTGGGGCACACACGGAAAGCCGCTAAAGGCTGGTTTCAAAATGCCTTATAATCGATTTATTGTCATAGCTGTTGATCAAGTGCATCAAGCACCATCAGGTTGCTCTATTGATGCCTCCGTACACCTTATTCAAGAGTTTGAGCAGAAGTTTAATGTAGTGCTTATGGATAATATGAATGTTTCATTTAAGCACGGGCAATTCATTGCTTATAAACCTTTGAAGGAGTTCAGGAAAATGGCTAAAGACAAGTCTGTTTCTGCGAACACCATTGTTTTCAATAATCTGGTAACCACTAAAGCAGAGTTTGAATCTAATTGGGAAGTACCCGCCGCTGAGAGTTGGCATTCTCGATTTATCAAGTAATATAGTCATTTGTTTTATCGAAACTTAGCGCTGTTTGTCTAATTATTAGCAGGATACATTTAATCTATGAATTTAGAGTTCTAAATTAAAGATTGAACCTAAAAGTGCTTCCTAAGCAGTGACTCAAAATTTTAAAAAACACGAATTTGATTGTAGTTGTGGATGTGCAATGCCATTAACTGTTGAGTTGAACGTACAACGTTTAGCTGAAGAACTACAGTACATTAGAAATTATATCCAACGTCCTATTACAATTAATAGTGGCTATAGATGTGAGTCATATAACAACACTATTCCTGGTAGTTCTAGCAGATCTCAGCACGTTCTTGGTAAAGCCGCTGATATCGTTGTTAGTGGAATGAATTCTGCGCAAGTCTTCGAACAATTGGATGAGTTACAGCACAAAGGAAAAATACACACTGGTGGAATGGGGCTCTACGATACTTTTGTTCACTATGATATAAGAGGATATCGCAAGAGGTGGAATTATTCTTCTAATAGCAATGTTAGCTATAGCAATACATCGATTACCGAAAACCCTCTAGTGTTAGAGAAAGACCAAAAGGAGAAAACATTGGACTCAAAATCAATACCGGTGAAAAAAGTACCGATTCCTTTGAGTTCGGTTTTATCTGGAGTTGGGGTGTTGTTTTCAACCTATGTTGTTTATGTATACAATTATAAACGAGGCTTATTCGATGAACTGATTCAACGGCTTCTAAACCTTCCAGACTGGATACAATCTTTTTTCTAGTAATTATCTCTAAGTTTAACTTTTACTCATTGTGATTTTAATTAATTTGCTCTCAGGTATAATGGGTTTATTCATTTCCCGTTACTAAATAGTAGATCGGTTTAAGCAATGCAATAAATGAACAAAAAAGTCTTAGTTCTTTGCCTTTTAGGGGTATTCATATGTTCAAGTACATGGGCTCAGCGAAAATTAATCTCTGAGGTTGATAGTTTGTACCAAACCTTGAACGACAAAGAGAGGGTAGGACAGCTCTTTATGGTTTATGTCAATTCTGATAAGGAATCGGATCCCAATGAGATCGATATGCTTATCATAAAATATTATTTAGGAAATTTACTTTTTTCAACTGGGACTCCTGAAGCACAACTCAAATTAACCAATAGGTTTCAAGCCTTAGCTAAAATTCCATTAGCCATTGGAATGGACGCAGAATGGGGCTTAGCAATGCGTCTTAGAAACGTTTTGAAGTTTCCTTGGAACATGACCTTGGGAGCTGTTCAAGACATGGGTTTAATAAAGGAATTAGGTTTTAGAATTGGTCTTCATTGCAAACGAATCGGCGTTCACATCAATTTTGCACCAGTAGTGGATATAAATACCAATCCTTTAAACCCAATTATTGGAAATCGATCATTTGGATCTTCGGCTGAGGAGGTGACAAAAAGAGCTCTAGCATTTTCAAAGGGACTTGATTCTGCAGGTGTTTTGGCTGTGGCAAAGCATTTTCCTGGTCATGGAGATACCGAAGTTGATTCGCATTTAGCCTTACCTAAAGTAGCGCATTCCGAAGATCGATTGCGGCAGGTTGAGTTATATCCTTATGAAAAACTGATTAAAGGAGGACTAGAAGCAGTAATGGTTGCTCATTTATCTGTTCCAGCCTTTCAAAAGTCGAAACCTGATGTTCCAGCATCATTGTCTAAGGAAATTATCCAAGATTTGCTTAGAAAAGAATTAGGTTTTAAGGGCCTAGTTGTGTCTGATGCCCTTAATATGAAAGGTGCTACGGCAAGCACTGGTAAAGATGTAGCTCTAGAGGCCTTTTTGGCTGGTAATGAATTACTTGTGTTCCCGGCAGATTACAAAAAGTCTTTTACGAGTGTTCTTATGGCTTACAGAAAAGGAATAATCCGTGAAAAACAGATGGCTAATGCTGTTAAAAAAATCCTTCAACTCAAATTGGATAATGATTTATTCAAAAATCGGATTGTAGAAGAAGCGAATATTTATAACGACTTGTCTTCTCCTCAAGATTTCATTCTCAATGAAAAACTAATAGAAAAGTCTATTACAGTTTTAAAAAATGAAAATAACGATATTCCGTTTTCTCCATCAACTAAAATTGTATACGTACCCTTAGGAGATAGTGATCACCAAACATTTTTAAAAACCTTGAATTTTTACGGAGCCATCGAAAAGGTGGAGCTTCACAATGGTGTTGATGAAAACGACTTGGATAAGTTATCTAAGGCAGAACAAATTATAGTTGGTTTTCACAAATCCAACATCAATCCATACAAGTCACATAAATGGTCTAAACAAGACCTAAAAAGCCTCGATGTTTTACAGAAATGGTCCGCTAAAAAAGCTTTGATTCTCTTTTCAAAACCCTATTCTCTTGATGAAATTCCAATAATTGAGAACTTTGATCAAATCGTAATGTCTTATCAAAACAGCGAAATTGCGCAATCTAAAACTGCTCAACTACTTTTTGGTGCCTTTGCTTCTGAAGGACGACTTCCTGTTGATATTAATTCAATTTTTTATCAAGGAATGGGACTCGAAACAATAGCTTTAAAAACGATATCGCTTTCTTTTACGCCTGAAATAGCAGGGTTCTCTTCGAAAAAGCTCGCCAAAGTAGATTCATTGGTGAACATTGGTCTAGATTCCCTTATGTTTCCAGGTGCTCAACTAGTCGTTGGAAAAAACGGAAAAATAATTTATCATAAGTCGTTCGGGTATCACTCTTACGCAAAACAAACCAAAGTAAAATGGGACCACTTGTATGACCTTGCTTCAGTTACTAAAATCGCTGCTACTCTGCCGTTATTAATGAATGAGGTGCAAAATGGTGAATTACAACTCTCTGATTCTTTGTCAACATTAATTCCCGCTTTAGTGAAATCTGAATTTGCTAATCAGACTATTAGCAGTGCCTTGTCGCATTATGGACAATTCCCAGCTGGAATTCCATTTTACAAAGAAACAGTCAACGAAAAAAATCTTGATCCGCTAGACTCTCATTACGCTAGAGAACAAAGTGAATCCTTTCCGCTAAAAGTTGCAGACGATTTATACATCATAGACAAAATGGCAGATCGTATTCTCAATCAAATAACACAGGCAAAAGCAGTTTCTAAAGAATATATATACAGTGATCTGCCCTATTATTTAATACAGTATTATTTAGAAACCAAACACAAGACTTCTTTAGAAAACTTAGTCAAAGATCTTTTATACGTTCCCGCTGGATTCTATCGAATTGGGTTTAATCCGAATAACTGGTATACAAAACAGAAAATTATCCCAACTGTTATAGAAAAAAAGTTTAGAAAGCAAAAAATCCAAGGCTTTGTACACGATAAAGGAGCGGCTATTTTAGGGGGAGTTGCTGGTCATGCTGGATTATTTTCTAATAGTCTAGAGCTTTATAAGCTTATGCAGATGTATTTAAATGGAGGCACCTATGCGGATAAGAAATATATTGAAGCTAAGACTATAAACGATTTTAACACCTGTTACTATTGCACTATGGGAGTCCGCCGTGGAGTTGGGTTTGATAAACCGCAGTTGGAAGATTCTGGTCCTACCTGCGGATGTGTATCTTCTGAGAGCTTTGGTCATAGTGGATTCACTGGAACTTACGTTTGGGCAGATCCAGAAAAAGAGCTCGTTTACGTCTTTTTATCAAATGCTATTTACCCTGAAGGAAATAATACATATTTACTGCGCTCAAACCTTAGAACTCGTATTCAACAAGCCATATATGATGCCATACTCGAATAGTATCTTTATTTTTGTAAAAAAGCGCTTTTGAAAATTGCTATAGTTTGTTTTCCGACTTTTGGA
>NZIQ01000088.1 GCA_002691685.1 Flavobacteriaceae bacterium
TCCATATTTTTATAGCCCATCACAGCGATGTAAGCTGTTGCGGCATCGTGAGGAGATACTTCAATACTATTGATAATGTAATTTGAAATTCCTTTTGGACTCACATTTTTCCATGTTTTCCCTCCATCCTGTGTCAAGTGCACTAGACCGTCATCTGATCCAGCCCAAATTACACCCTGTTGATGAGAAGAAGCGGTTAAAGACATCAAGGTGTTGTAATTTTCCCCCCCAGCACCTTCATTGGTAAAGGGACCACCTCCTTCATTGTGCTTGTCTTTTTCATCTCTTGTAAGATCTGGACTGATTACTGTCCAAGATTGTCCTTTGTCTGTACTTTTAAAAACTACGTTACCAGCATGATAAATTACACTTACATCAAAAGGGTCGACTAAAAGAGGTGCATTCCAATTGTAGCGGTACTTAAAAGTACTCGGATATTTTCCTAAACCTAATTCAGGATATTCTTTAATTTCTTTGTGGGTTGATGATATTACATTAAATCGTTCTAGTATCCCTTGGTAACAGCCTCCGTAGAGTATTTCAGGATTGTCAGGATCAAAAGCGACAAAGGCGCTCTCGCAACCAGGACCCGAATACCAATCCTTGTGATCTATTCCTCCATCATCAGTTCGACTTGCAATAGCTACCGAACTATTGTCTTGTTGTCCTCCGTAAACATAATAGGGCATTTTTCGATCTGCAATAACTCTGTAAAATTGTGCAGTTGGTTGATTGGATTGTGTACTCCAGCTCATTCCTCCATTGTTGGAAACATTGGCTCCACCATCATTGGAGTTAATCATTACTGAATTATTCTCAGGGTGAATCCACAAGTGGTGATTATCTCCGTGAGGAGTTCCCACAGGTTTAAAGGTCTTTCCACCATCAATGGATTTCAGCATCGGTGCATTCAATACATAAACGGTATTTTCGTCTTGAGTGTCTGCAAAAATTTCCATGTAGTACCAAGATCTGGTAATCAGGATACGATCTTTGCTTGTTTGTGTCCATGATTTTCCTTGGTTGTCAGAGCGATATACGCCTCCCTTTTCGCCCTCGGCTTCGATCACCGCAAAGATTCGATTTGAATTAGCTCTAGAAACAGAAATGCCAGATTTACCCATCATTTCGGGAAGGCCTGAACTCATTTTAGTCCAATTCATTCCTCCATCAACCGATTTGTATAAGCCTGAACCGGCTCCACCAGATTCCATTTTCCAAGGATATCTTCTGTGATCCCACATAGAAGCGTAGAGGACTAAAGGATTGTTCATGTCCATTGTCAAAGAAGAAGCTCCGGTGCGCTCATCCACGTAAAGAACTTTAGACCAACTACTTCCACCATCTAGGCTTTTGTAGATACCTCGGTCTTTAGAATCTCCGTATTGCGCTCCTTGAACGGCGACATAAACCACATCAGGGTTGCTAGGATGAATGATAACATCAGAAATGTGTCTACTGTAATCTAGTCCAATACGAGACCAACTTTGACCAGCATCCATAGATTTGTACATGCCGTCTCCCATAGAGGTCATAACGCCTCGAGCTGGGTGTTCTCCCATTCCGACATAAACGACATTAGGGTCTGATTCAGAAACTGCGATAGCTCCTACTGTGCCTGTTTTTAAAAATCCATCGGAGATATTTTTCCAGTTTAGACCATCGTCAGTAGTTTTCCAGATACCACCTCCGGTAGATCCCATGTAATAGGTGTGAGCTTGTTTGAGGACTCCAGTTGAAGCAACGCTTCGTCCTCCTCTAAATGGTCCAATATTTCTCCAACTCATTCCTCGAAATGATGCTTTGCTTATGGATTCACTAGTGACTTCTTGAGCGTAAGAAAAACTTACAATAAAGCTTAGTATGAGTGTAATTAAGCCTCTTATTTTCATAGTATTCATCTTGTTTAGTAGTTATTGCATTAGAGTCTTAAATATATAAAAACGTTTGTACATGTTTTAATGATGGCTAAAGCTATATTCAATTTAGACCTTTCGATAAAATAGTTTATACATGAATGCATTAAAAAACAAAGTACAGTTGATTGGTTACGTGGGTAAAGATCCCGAAGTATCAGAATTAAAAAGCGGTAAGAAAAAGGCAACGTTTTCTATGGCGACCAATGAATCCTATACAAATGCCGAAGGCGAACTTGTTACTGATACACAATGGCACTATTTGGTTGCATGGGAAAAAATGGCCCAAATTGTAGAAAAGTACGTTCGCAAAGGAAAGGAGATTGCAGTTGAAGGAAAGCTTCATACCCGCTCTTATGAAGATGTAAATGGAGAACGAAAATTCATCACAGAGGTAAAGTGCAGTGAAGTCTTGTTATTAGGTAAGCCTATAGAAAAAGAATTGATCGAAGAATAATCATGCAAAAATGCGGTGAGCCTCTCTGAAGGTATTGGCATGAGCGTCAACGATTGTCCTGAGTTGAGGTGAGTAACCACCTCCCATGGATATTTGAATTGGAATTTGATAGTGTTTTGCATAAGAAAGCAATAAAGCGTCTCGTCTCTTACAGGTTTGAATGCTGAGATTGAGTTTACCGAGTTTATCCGACTTAAGTATATCAACTCCGCTGAGGTAAAAGATAAACTGAGGTTCAAATTTTTGATGAATTTCTTTCAGTTGCTGTTCAAGCAGTTGAAGATAAGCCTCATCGGTAATTGTGCTTTCGAGTTCAACATCCAAATCGGATTGTTCTTTTTTGAAAGGGTAATTAGCTTTGCCGTGCATAGAAAAAGTGAAAACTTCAGGCACTGTTGAAAATATCTCAGCAGTGCCATTACCTTGATGAACGTCTAAATCTATTATGGCTACTCTCTGGGCTATTCCTTGATCTAAGACATACTGAGCAGCAATAGCCTGATCATTGAAGAAGCAAAAAGCCTCTGCGCGATCACTGAAAGCGTGATGTGTTCCTCCGGCAATATTCATGGAGACGCCACTTTCTATGGCATAATGTACATTATTTATTGTACCCTGTGCAATAATTTGTTCTCGATCGACGAGCTCTTGACTTAAAGGAAATCCTGATTTACGAATTTCTTGTTTAGACAATTGCAAGGAGAGTAATTTGTCGATATAAGATTTGGTATGTACTCTTGAGATTTTTTCAAGGGCAATTTTATTTGGTGCAAAAAAGTTATCCCTTTGAAACAATCCCTCGTATAGAAGTTGCTCCGGTAGTAATCGATATTTATCCATAGGAAATCTATGGCCTTCAGGAAGATCGAGATAATAGCAAGGGTGATACGCAATACGTATCATTAGGTAATGTCGCTTCCGGCGGGAATGCCGTCTTGATCAGGATTCACAAAAATGAGTTTACCCTGAGCATTCTCTGTCATAAGAATCATTCCTTGACTCTCTACGCCTCGTAATTTTCGGGGAGCTAGATTGGCTACAAGGGTTACTTGTTTACCAATAATTTCACTTGGTTCAAAGTGCATGGCTATGCCAGAAACTACTGTCCTTTTTTCAATGCCCAAGTCAACCTGAAGCACTAATAGTTTATCTGCTTTTGGCATTTTTTCAGCACTAATGATATGACCTACCCTGAGGTCTAATTTTGAGAAGTCATCAAAATTGATTGTGGGTTTTATTTCAGCTATAGCTGGTTGATTTTGTTCAGAGGCGTTTTCCAATTTCGTATTGTTTAGTTTTTCTAATTGCTTTTCAATTTCGCTGTCCTCTATTTTTCGAAATAAGAGTTCATTTTTGCGAAGTGTTGTGCCTGCTTTTATCAAGTTTGATTCTTGAGCGATTTCGTTCCAATGAATTTGAGCAGGCTTGAGTCCTAAGGTCCTTTTTAGTTTGGTAGACGTAAAAGGCAAGAAAGGTTCACTTAGTACTGCAAGGGCGCCCACAATTTGTATGGCGGTATGCATAATCTGAGCGACTTGATTTGGTTCTGTTTTAATGCGTTTCCATGGCTCAGCGTCTGCCAAGTACTTATTACCAAAACGCGCAAGGTTCATGAGTTCACCTAAGGCTTCTCTAAATCGGTAACGATTTAAAGAAGATTCTATTTTTGAAGGAAAGGTCTTAAGTTGAGCTAATATTTCTAACTCATGTGCATTTAATTCTTGAACTTCAGGAACGTCTCCTTGATAATATTTATGCATTAGAACCAGAACTCGATTGACAAAGTTTCCGAATATGGCGACTAATTCATTGTTGTTGCGCGATTGAAAGTCTTTCCATGTGAAATCATTGTCTTTGGTTTCTGGGGCGTTTGCGGTAAGTGCGTATCGCAGCACGTCTTGCATGTCCTCAAATTCTTCAAGATATTCATGTAGCCATACGGCCCAATTTTTTGAAGTCGACAACTTTTGACCTTCAAGATTTAAAAATTCATTGGCAGGAACTTGAGCGGGTAAGATATAATCTCCTTTTGCTTTTAAAATACTAGGGAAGATGATGCAATGAAATACTATATTGTCCTTGCCAATAAAATGAACTAACTCTGTTTGTTCATCTTTCCAATAAGGTTGCCAATCTTTGCCTTCGCGCTCCGCCCACTCCTTTGTTGAAGAAATATAACCTATTGGGGCCTCAAACCATACGTATAAAACCTTTTGAGCCCCTTCATATTGCGCTGGAACTGGTATTCCCCAATCTAAATCTCTTGTTACCGCTCTTGGTTTGAGCCCGTCATCGATCCAAGATTTACACTGGCCGTAAACGTTGGGTTTCCAGTCTTCTTTATGCTCATCGAGAATCCAGTCTTTTAGAAATCCTTCAAAATTATTTAGGGGTAAGAACCAGTGTTTTGTTTTTTTCAAATTCGGTTTACTACCACTTAGCGTTGAGGTCGGATTGATGAGATCTGTAGCATTTAATGAAGTGCCACATTTTTCGCATTGATCTCCATAGGCTTCGTGATGCCCACATTTTGGGCAAGTTCCAGTGACAAAACGATCCGCTAAAAACTGCTGTGCCTGATCATCGTAGAGCTGTTCTGAAACTTTTTCTTCAAACACACCTTTTTCATGCAGTTCTTTAAAAAAATCAGAGGCCGTTTCGTGATGAATTGCCCTAGAAGTTCTTGAATAATTGTCAAAGGTGATTCCAAAATCTTCAAACGACTCTCGAATTATTTTATCATAGGTGTCAATAATATCTTGAGGTTCTTTGCCTTCTTTTTTGGCACGCATAGGAATGGCCACTCCATGCTCATCACTTCCACAGATAAAGACAACATCTTTGTCTTTTTGTCTTAGATAACGACTAAAAATATCTGCAGGCACATAGACTCCAGCTAAATGCCCTATATGTATGGGGCCATTAGTGTAGGGAAGTGCAGCGGTTATGGTATATCTATTTTTCAGTTTCATAGCAGTTTCCTTCAATTCGTCTTTGATTGGCAGTTCAAAAATAGACAATTCTAATGCGTTAATCGAGGTCTAAATCCTATCGGCACAACTTGCTTGTTCATAAGACAGAATTCCAAATGCTGTTGCTCTGCAGGCATTGCCATAAGTAAACCCATTACAGCCACATACAGGATCAAAAATAGCAAGACACGGTATATCAAAGCGCGGAGCACCTTGATACTCATCTTTATCCTCACTGCAGGTAACCAAAGAAAACAATGAGAGCACTAATTTTTTTTCATGTGGTATTTTGGTTCGACATACAATGAAATTCAAATAGTGAAAAAAGTAAATTTTAGGTTTAATTAAAAAGTTTATAAACGTTTAGTATACGAATAGTACATCTTTTGTGAGCGAACTTTAGCGTGTGCAAAAAAATAAAATTGGTTTTATAGGTGAAAAAATTGCCAAAGCTTATTTGCAAAAGAATAATGTACAGATTCTGGCGGTTGACTATCGGTTTTTACAATGCCAGGTCGATCTCATTGGGCTTTGTAAGAATCAGCTTATTGCTTATGAAGTGAAAACAACAGTGAAAAGGGCCTATGCTAATCAGATGATTTACAGATTGTCGGCAAGACAATTACAACGTATTCTAAAAGCGACATATCACTTTATGAAAGCCAAAGGAATCTATAAGGAAATGCAAGTTGATTTTATTGGTGTTGTTATTGTAGATGGAATAATTAATATTCAACATAGCAAGGATATACAGTACTTTATCGGATAATTGTTATATTTGTAACATATTCGAAAAAATAACACAAACTGTATGAAAACTATATCTTCTGTTGTAGAAAGTTATATTCGACGTAAGCCCTTTTTGCAAACAGCCTTGTCTGAAGGTATTATTAATCTCACCTCACTTTCTCGATATATAAAACCAGAAGTGGAAGAAGTACTGCGAAAGGAAGTGCGCGATGGAGCCATCGTTATGGCTTTAAAACGACTCTCAGAAAATCTGGAGTTTTTAACCACACACAAGATTGTAAAAGTTCTTAAGGACATTGGTGAGATTACCGTTCGTTCTTCGCTGACAGATTATACTTTTCAACTTACCCCTTCGATACTTTCTAGTCAGCTCGAGCTTATGCGTGAAATTGAGAATATGCCAGATATTTTTTACACTTCCTCTCGAGGGGTCAATGAAATTAATATCGTAGTGTCAAATCGCTTAGAGAAGACCGTTGAGCGAATTTTCCAAAATGAAATATGCACGCAGAAGGCTGAGCAACTGGCCTCCGTAAGTGTAAAGCTACCCTCAGAGAATGTTACGGTTCCTGGAATCTATTATTTTATTTTTCAACGCTTAGCATGGGAAGGAATTGTGTTGTACGAAGTCATATCTACAACCAATGAATTTACTATTTTGGTAGACGATATACAGGCAGATAAGGCCTTTAGTATCATCAAAGCCTTGAAGAACTTATGAAAAAATCCAGAATAAAGTGGATACTCATTCCACTTTTCATCTTTGTTTTACTTGCAGGAATATCTATTATTTATATCATTCTTCCTGCAAAACAGGAACAGAATAACCCTTTAGCATTAATTCCTAATCATGCAATAGTCATCGCAGAGACCAATAACCCTTGGAATAATTGGCAAGAGGTTCGAAGCTCTGAGCCTTGGAAGTACATTCAGACCCATCCCTACCTACAAGAAATGATGGAAGGAATGTCTGACTTCGACACTCTTTTTCAAAAAAATGAAAACCTCATGGAGTTGCTCAATGATAGAACGGTTTATTTCTCAATGCATTTGATGCCAAATTTAGAATTGGGATATCTCTATGCAGTTGATTTGAAGAGTTTATCCCGTTTAGCGCTATTTAAAACACAACTAAAAAACTGGCTTGAGCCTGAATACTTGGTTACGGAGACTACAGTAAATTCCCATGACCTTATAGAAATATACGAACCAAATTCTGCTGAACGTTTTTTTGTATCCATTATTGATCGTCAATTGGTAGTGAGTTATGAACGCAAACTTCTTCAAGAGGCCTTGGATGGATACAAAGATCGAGACTGGTATCAGGCTGATAATTTTGAGGAATTGCACCTCGAACTTGAAGAAGATCGAGTACGATTTTTTATTCAATTTTCAGAATTAGAAGATTTTCTGAATAGATACGCTGCTGAAGATTCTGGTTTTACAGCACAATTGGGTCAAAATTTCACCTTCAGTGGTTTGAATTTTAGTATAGACAAAGACAATGTCCTTCAAGCAGAAGGAAGTACGCTCATTGCCCAAAATTCTAAATCGTATATAGAAGCACTGCACAACTCCGGTTCTTCGGAGCGATCTGCATTTAGCATAGCACCAATAAGAACTGGACTCTATCTGAGTTATACTTTTGACAATTTGGAATTGTTTATCGAAAATCTAAAAGCTTCCTCTATGGTGGATGAAAAAGAGGTCAATTCTTACGAAGAAAACATCGAAAAGTTGAGCAAATTTTTAGATTTTGATTTAATGCAAAGTTTAATTGAGTGGGTTGACTCTGAAGTTTCCATTTTTCAATTTGAATCTGCTTTTGAAGTCAACAAAATTGAAATGGTATTGGGACTTCGAGTAAAAGATAAGAAAATAGCAGCGGAGGAATTAGACCGATTTGAGCGCCAAATCAGACGTAAAACACCAATCAAATTTGAAACGATAAATTATTACAATCACGAAATCAGATACCTTGCCCTGAAAGGATTTTTTAAGGTGTTCTTTGGTAAACTTTTTCAAAATTTTGAAAAGCCTTATTACACCTTAATCAATGATGTAGTAGTCTTTGCAGATAATCCTAATGCTTTAAAGACAATGATAAAGTCCCACGTGGAAGAAACTACATTGGACTATTCACAAAGCTTTACCAAGTTTAATAAGCGTTTTAATGATCAGGTACCCATTTTTGCCTATGTCAATACGCCTGTTCTTTATGAAACGCTACTATCGTATGCTGATTATGAAATGAAGCAAAGCCTGCAAAAGAATAAAAATTACCTCACGAGTTTTCCGCAAATTGGAGTGGAATTGAATACGAAAGAGGCAGGGTTTGAAAGCCAAATGAAAGCCTCGTATCTTCATTTTAAAGATCTTGAAGAAATACAAGATTTTGAGACCTATCACTTTGAAGATATTTACGATTGGCCCCAGAATGAAGAAGATGCTTTTTTTGTAGGAGACATCCATCCATCAGATATGGAAGCCAAGCAATACGAGCTTTTTTACAGCAATGGAGCAATGAGAATTAAGGTAGAGCTTAAAAACGGTGAACTCAACGGAGATTATGTGAGTTACTACCCAAATGGTAAAAAGAAAATGGAAGGAAAATTTAGAAAAGGAAAACAACAAGGATTATGGAGATACTACAGTTCAGAAAACAAAATTTTGGAGCGAAAAAGATTTTAATAGCCGTATTAACGATTTGTATTTGTAATACCGCTAATTACTTGGCTTTTGGGCAGAATACATATTATCCGCCAAAACACCAGTGGGAAACCAATACCTCTTTTGCAAAAAAATATCAAAAAGAATTACAGCAATTAGTCGATTTTGCTCAAGAGAATGAGTATTCTGGGGAAAGAGATTTAAGAATAGCCATTTTGAAGGGATTCGCTCGTGAACCTTTTCACGAAATTTTGGGGCCTACAAAAAAGCGTGGAGGTCCTGCAGGAATGATCATTAAATCAGGAAAAATCCTTGCCAAGTGGGGAGCAACTGACCGTGTCGATATGACCTTTAGTGTGACCAAGAGTTTTTTGGCAACCACCGCTGGTTTGGCTTATGACCAAGGCTTACTACCTGATTTCGATCATCAAGTGAAAGATTACATATGGGACGGCACCTTTAGAGGAGCGCATAACGAGCAAATTACTTGGAAGCATTTACTGCATCAAACATCAGATTGGTCAGGTAGCCTTTGGGGTATTCGTGATTGGGCCGACCGTCCACCTCGAGAAGGAGGTTTAGATGATTGGAAATATCGCGAGTTGCGCACCCCTGGCACGGTGATGGAATACAACGATGTTCGCGTTAATGTACTGGCCTATGCACTCACGCATCTACACAGAAAACCACTGCCTCAAGTTTTAAAGCCTTTGATGGATCAAATCGAGGCAAGTGACACTTGGCGATGGTTTGGTTACGAAAAGGCCTATACCCTTATCGATGGTGTGCAAATGCAATCGGTAACCGGAGGAGGACATTCTGGAGGAGGATTGTTTATAAGCGCTGAAGACTTGGCAAGACTTGGCCTGTTATATGCCAACAATGGAGTTTGGAACACTACTCAGGTCTTGAGCAACTCCTTCATTGAAAAGGCGATTACACCATCAGAACCCAATCCGAATTATGGATTCATGTGGTGGTTGAATCAAGAGGGTGGACGTTATTGGGAAGGTGTACCAAAACACGTTTTTTACGCGGCTGGTTTTGGAGGTAATTTTATCATTGTAGACCAAGAAGAAGAATTAGTAGTTGTGCTCAGATGGCTTGAACCCAGAAAAGTACCAGACTTTATGAAGTTGCTGTATCAACAACTGTTCCCAAAGCGCTAATACGTGACAAGGCTGTTTGAATATCACTGACCTGGTCAATTCTCAAAAAGAGACGAAGCCCGTTTTTGGTCTGCTTTTCTTTGAGTTGACATTTAAAATTGACCTGTGTTGTTTGCTTGAGTACATGGTGAAAGGCTTCACTTTGGAAAAATTCAGAGTCGTGATCAGCGATGAAATAGGCTAGTAAGGTGTCTTTTTTCAAAACGATTCGTTCAATGGCAAGTGCCTTTAGCATCCACTTTAGAGGAAGGGTCAGTAACAAGTTTTCAGCCTCCAATGGAAGTGGGCCAAATCTATCAATGAGGGTGTCTTTATAGGCATCGAGTTCTTCTTGATTTTTAAGGCTATTGAGTTCTTGGTAGAGTCTTAAACGCTCGGCAACAACGTTGATGTAGTGATCAGGAAATAAAAGTTGAAGATCGGTGTCAATTTGAATTTCTTTGACAAAGTTTTTGTTGGTTTTTTCTTCATCTTGATAAAGCTNAGAGAACTCATTTTCTTTTAATTCTTCAATGGCNTCATTCAGAATTTTTTGATAGGTATCAAATCCCATTTCATTGATGAATCCGCTTTGTTCTCCTCCCAATAAATCTCCTGCACCGCGTATTTCTAAATCCTTCATAGCGATATGAAAACCACTTCCGAGTTCAGTGTACTGNGAAAGGGCTTCCATNCGTTTACGCGCATCCGCNGTCATACTTTCAGNGCCCGGAGTAATGAAATAGCAAAAAGCCTTTTTGTTGGTTCTACCTACACGCCCACGCATTTGGTGCAGATCNCTGAGTCCAAAATTATTGGCGTTGTTGATTAAAATGGTATTGGCATTNGGNATGTCTAATCCNCTNTCAATAATAGTGGTCGAAACCAGTACATCNAATTCGTTATTCATNAAAGCAAGCATCAGGGCTTCGAGCTTTTTGCCCTCCATTTGACCATGGCCTACTCGAATNTGTGCATCTGGAACTAAGCGCTGAATCATTCCCGCNACTTCTTTGATGTTTTCGATNCGGTTNTGNATNAAAAACACCTGTCCGTTTCTTTGAATTTCGTAAGAAATGCTATCTCGAATCAATTCTTGATCAAATCGCACTACACGACTCTCAATAGGATAGCGATTCGGAGGAGGTGTATTTATGATNGANAAATCNCGAGCAGCCATCAAACTGAATTGAAGTGTTCGCGGAATTGGCGTAGCCGTCAAGGTNAGAATATCTACCTTTTCTTTGATGGATTTGAGTTTTTCTTTGACCGAAACNCCAAATTTTTGTTCTTCNTCNACAANNAGTAATCCNAGNTCTTTGAATTTGATTTTGTTATTGACNAGTTGATGCGTTCCAATCAAAATATCAATTTTACCTTCACCTAATTCATCGATAATTTCACGTTTTTCTTTGGCGGTNCTAAATCGATTNAAATAATCGATACGCACTGGAAAATTCTCNAATCGTTTCTTAAAGGTNTTNGNNTGNTGAAANGCNAGNACAGTNGTNGGNACNAGNANAGCCACCTGTTTTCCNTTATCNACAGCTTTAAAAGCTGCCCTNATGGCAACCTCGGTTTTTCCAAATCCNACATCACCACAAACTAATCGATCCATGGGTCTGCTGCTCTCCATGTCTTGTTTGACTTCTTTGGTGGCTTTTTCCTGGTCAGGAGTATCTTCAAATAGAAACGAAGCTTCNAGCTCGTGTTGTAAATAACTNTCTTCNTTACANGNAAAGCCCTTNTCAAGTCTTCNTTTAGCGTAAACTTGAATGAGATTAAAGGCGATCTTTTTAACTCTNGCNTTGGTCTTTTGTTTGACTTTATTCCAAGCCCCTGANCCTAATTTGTATATGCGNGGTNCCTGACCGTCCTTNCCGTTAAATTTTGAGATTTTATGCAGGGAATGTATGCTGACATAAAGGATNTCGCGATCTCCATAAACCAATTTAATCGCTTCTTGCTTTTGACCTTCTACATCTATTTTTTGCAGTCCTCCAAATTTACCAATACCGTGATCGATATGGGTGACGTAATCACCAACGGCTAATTTNGTCAATTCTTTTAGACTNATNGCTTGTTTTTGTGNNCGATTTCCTTTGAGCTTNAACTTGTGATAGCGTTGAAATATTTGNTGGTCTGTGTAACAGCTGATCTTTAAATCGCGATCTAAAAANCCTTGATAGAGATTTTCATTGATGGCATTATAAGAAACNTTNTTCTCTAATTCNTGGAAAATATCATAAAAGCGCTGTTTTTGTTTGTCACCAGCNCANAGTAAATAATGGCTGTACTCCTTTTCACTNTGCTCCTCAAGGTGTTCTANTAAAAGATCAAATCTTCGNTTAAAGGCGGGTTGAGGAACTTGTCCGAAATCAAGATCNGAAGTGTTAAAGCGATTGATCTGAAGGTGCTTTNTCTTNTGATATTGACTTTTAAAGGTAGAGGCATTGAGNTATAATTCGCTCGGCTTTTTTCTTNGGATNGGACTTTCAATCTTTTCAAAGTTTTCAATGGCTTTGAGGTAAAGCTGATCGAGTTTGNCCTCAATTTGATCTGCTTGGTAGAGCAGTAACAGCACCTGGTCTTCAATGAAATCAAAAAACCCAATACGCTCTTCTAAATCAGTTTTGTGATCGAGGTTGGGAAGGATATTCATCTCGTTTTCAATNCGGATTGAAGTTTGCGTTTCGATATCAAATAANCGAATACTCTCGATTTCGTCACCCATAAATTCAATTCGGTAGGGGTGCTCTTTCGAAAATGAAAAGACATCCACNATTCCTCCGCGAACAGAAAACTCTCCAGCTTCGGTGACAAAGTCNACNCGTTGAAATTCGTATTCAAAAAGCACTTCGTTTAAAAAGTCCAAGCNCATCTTCATACCCGATTTAAGCGCTAGGGTGTTTTTTTGAATTTCTTGACGAGTTACCACTTTTTCGAGCAGCGCATCGGTATAGGTCACTAAAATGAGGGGTTCACTCTTTTGCTTGAGGCGATTGAGTACTTCAGCTCGCAACAAAACATTNGCGTTATCCAGGNTAGTTACTTCATAAGGCCTTCTGTAGCTNGATGGATAGAACAANACATGGCGNTCTCCTTTGATTTTTTCAAGGTCATTGAGAAGNTGNGCCGCTTCTTCTTTNTCGTTTACGACTANTACNGTATGNTGTTTTCNTTGTTGATAAAGTGCGGCAGCAATAAAAGACAATCCACTACCTACAACACCATTCAGCTTTATTTCTTCTTTTTGGAAAATAAGGTCCTCCAGCCTTTTGAAGTTTTCAGAGGTCTCGAATCGCTGTAGTATGTAGTTAAAACCGGCGTTCAAATCAAAAAGATAGATGTGCTGCTTTGGTGTACAAAAGTACGGTAAATAAGCAGTTTTTCTAATGCTTTTTCAAGTAGACTTTTGCGGATTAGTCATGAAGAAGCACAGATTAATCGATAATTTTGGATCAAGTTTTGATTGTGTCCATCTGAATCCTAATTTTAAGGCAATGACTGAGTAATTATGAAAAAAAGCAAGTGGATTACCAAAATCAAATACGCCGTAGGAGAAATATTAATTATTTCAATAGGTCTTCTCATCGCCTTACAGACCAATAATTGGAATGAAGAACGAAAAAACGCAAACAAAGAAAAGGTTCTCATCGGGCATATTATTGAAGATTTGAATCTTGATACCATTCACATGAATAAGTCCTTATCCGAAGTGAAGCGTCAAAAACAATTGATTGATGATTTGATTGACAAGGTCTTTAATTCGAGCTACCCTTTAGAGAAGGATAAAATTGGTCTTTTGCGCTATTCCTCAGATTTCAGACCCATCACACAACGGAATCACAGCATTGCAGTAAGCAGTTTAAAAGACGATTTGACGCGCCAACAAATTCAAAACTATTTTCTGCAAGAAGATGAGGTTTTAGACATTTTCATGGAGTATGTCGATATCGTACATAATAAAGTCAGACCTTACTTGAGTAGCGTAGGTATGCACAATTTGAGAGTATTGAGAACAGATGAAAAAAGTAGTAACGAGGCTTCTTTGCAAATAGAGGTTTTAGAAGAGCAACTCTCGGTAGAGCGTTTTCAACAATTGCTCTATGAAAGACGCCTTAAAACAGACGCACTCGAAAACTTACTCGAAGAAATTTTAGTCAAAAATCAAAATCTGGTTAACTACCTCAAAGACTCCCAAGACTAAGTCAGCTGAACTTATGAAGAAATATAAGTATTTAAAAAAGTATCTGATTTAGTTAATCATTGAAGTTATAATTGTTATTACAGGTCTTTGGCTCTATGATTATTATTCCTGAGTAAAAACCTAATATGCGCTGTTTTTACACTGCCACTACCGATTCTCCTGCAATGAGATAGATTTGTTCAAAATCCTCCACTGAAATGGTGAATTTTCCTGTAAATGTGCCAAAGGCAGGCATGATGATTTGATGTTGGGAAACGCAAAAGCAGGGAAGTCTTAATTTTTGGCCTCCTTTTCCTTTCATAAGTGCTGCGGGATGCACATGCCCACAGATATGATTGATGGCTTTTTCTTGTGGATGATGGTAGAGAAAAAGATTGTCCTCCAATTCAAAATCGAGTTGGGTTTCAATACCCAATTTTTGGTAAATCTCATCTGAGATACTATCGTGATTTCCGCGAACGAGGTAAAATTGACTGGGGACACCTGCAATCCAATTTGAAAACAAGTCGAACTCTCTGTTCTTATCGCTGTGAAACAAATCACCCATAAAACAGATTTGAAAAGGATTAAAAGCATCGATGACCTCATCCATATTTTTAAAGTTTTGAAAAACTGCATTTTGAGGAACTGCTGCCCCGTGTTTTCTAAAGTGAGTCACCTTTCCTAAATGCACATCACTAATTAAGAGCAGTGAGTGTTTTTCAATGAAAATAGCCCCTGAATGGTGAAAGCTTAGTTTTAGATTTTGCCAATTTATTTCAATCATCCTACTGCCAAGTTTACGAAATATTCTCAATCATTTTGGCAATGCGGTCCTCAAGAGATTCGGTAGACATACTCGCGCGTAATCGATCTGTAATTATGGGAAAGGAGAGTGGGGTAGGATGCTCGCAATAAACGATACAAGGGTGCTGTTTTGAAATTCGATCTAAGGCCAATCGCAGTCGCCCTTCTTCGAGGTGGTGTTCAAAGGTTTCCGCTTGTGCCTGTTTGTAGAGTAAATTATAGGGCTCGAAGTCTTTAAATACTTTAAAGAGAAGTTGAGAACTGCTTTGCAGGTGCTTGGTTTTTGCAGCTGCGGGATGACTACTTAACACAAGTCCGCTAATGACAGCAATATCTCTAAAACATCTTTTGGCCATTTCATTGATATTGAGACTTTGCCTAAGATCAGAAACTAAATCGATAGGGCTCAATAAGTTTTGTTCAAAGATCTCTTCTAAATCAATTTTTTGATCAGATAGCAGTTCAAAGCCGTAATCGTTATAGGCGATAGAACAACTGATAGGATGTAAGAGCCCTATTCTGTAACTCAATAAACTCGCTAATGCTTCGTGTACAAATCGCCCTTCAAAAGGATAGAAAACGTTATGAAATCCTTCTTTAGTTTCAAAACATTCAACAAGAAATTCGTCTGTTTTTGGAATTATACTTTCTTTCAGCTGTTGGGTTACAACCGGTTTTAAAGCCTGTATTTCAAAAGTCTGTTCTTTGGGTTGGGCGTGAAGCGAGTAAAGTTCTTTTCGCAGTAATTCAGACAAATGTGCAGTAAGAGACAAACGCCCTCCCATCCATGCGGGGACTCGGGATGTTTTACGCTTTGAATTGCGAACCTTTGCCTTCATGTTGCGCAGTCGGATGAGTTCTAAGGTTCTTCCTGCAAAAATGAAAACATCTCCCTCCTTGAGCTGAGAGATGAACCATTCTTCAACTGTTCCTATAAATTGTCCGTTTTGATAATGTACATTCACCATAGCATCAGAAACGATGGTACCGATTTGCAGACGATGTCTCATCGCAATTCCTCTGTTTTCGACTACAATTTTTTCGTCTTCAAGTCGGATTGCTTTTTTGTATTCATCATAACTGCTGAGTGATTGACTTCCGACAGTGATAAAATTGAGTACCCAATTCCACTGCTCATCAGTTATGGCTTGAAAGCAAAACGTAGCTTTCACCTCTTTGTAAATTTCATTCGGATAGAAGCCCGGACCAATAGCCAAAGTCAAAAGGTATTGAATCAATACATCAAAGCTATTTAAGTAGGGTATTCGCTCCTCAATATGCTGTTGTCGTGTCGCTTTTTTTAGTGCTGAGGCTTCGACAAGCTCAATAGCATGAGTGGGAACAAAGTTGATTTTTGAAATTGCTCCAGGTCGATGACCACTACGACCAGCACGTTGTAAAAATCGAGCAACCCCTTTCGGTCCTCCAATTTGAACCACAGATTCTACGGGGCTAAAATCTACACCTAAGTCAAGACTAGATGTACAGACAACGGCTTTGAGATTGCCATTTCGGATGGCTTGCTCAACCCAAAGTCGTGTTTTTTTTTCGATACTTCCGTGGTGCATAGCAAGTTCCCCTGCAAACTCAGGAACACGTTGTAATAATTTTTGAAACCAGATTTCACATTGAGATCGGGTATTAGTAAAAATCAAGGTGCTTTCGCTATTGTTAATGATCTCAATGACATTGTCGATTTGCTGCAAACCCATATGTCCTCTCCACGGAAAGCGATCCATTTTTTCGGGAACAATACTTTGTACCTCAATTTTTTTGTCAAGTGCAGATTTGACCAAGACTGCCTTTTCGATATAAGTACGTTCAGTACCTAAAAGCACTTCTTTTGCCTGATCTATATTTCCTATGGTTGCACTGATTCCCCAAATTCTCAATGCTGAACAACAGTTTTTAAGTCTAGATAAAGCGAGTTCAATTTGAACGCCTCTTTTAGAACCCATAAGCTCGTGCCACTCGTCGATTACAATTGCGCAGCAGTCTTTAAATTGTTGCTGCATTTGCTTAGAACTCATTAAAAGGTGTAAGCTTTCAGGGGTGGTAATCAGTAAATCAGGCATTTTTTTGCGCTGTTTGGCCCGCACAGAATTTGGAGTATCTCCAGTTCTTATATCGATAGTGATATCTAGTTTTAAATCGTCAACAACCTCTTGAGTCGAGAGTTCAATTTCTTGGGCTAATGCTTTTAAAGGGGTTATCCATAAGGCTTTTAAGCCTGATTTTTTGGATGGATGTTGACTAATTTTTTTACAAATTGGCATCCAAAGTGCTAGGGTTTTACCACTACCTGTAGGGGCATTGAGCAATCCGTGTTTGTCGTTTTCAAAATGCCTCCAAACCTCGTATTGAAAAGGATGTATCTTCCAAGACTTCGCCTCAAACCAGTTTTGAATGTCTTTAGTTTGCAACATCTTTTTGAGAATTGAGTTCTAGAAGTAGAGCATTTAAATCTTCAATAGAATTGGCTTCGTTTATGTTTTTGTCTTTCCGCCAGCGACTGATTCTCGGAAAACGCGTGGCAAATCCACTTTTATGTCGACTTGATTTACTAATGCCTTCAAACGATATTTCAAAAACATGATGCGGAGTGACTTCGCGCACAGGTCCAAAGCGTTGAAGCGTATTTTTCTTAATCCATTGGTCAAGGGATTTTATTTCGATATCGGTCAGACCAGAGTAGGCTTTGGCAAAGGTGACCAGATAGCGCTCTCCATCTTCATTTTCTTGCCAAAGGGCAAAGGTGTAGTCGGTGTATAGATTAGACCTTCGTCCGTGACCGCGCATGGCGTAAGTCAGCACAGCATCCACTTGAAGAGGTTCTACCTTGTGTTTATACCAAATTCCTTTTTTACGCCCAACTCCATATGGGGCATCCATTTTTTTAATCATCAAACCTTCGGATCGTTGTGCTCGCGCATCAGATCGAAGGGCTTCTACTTCATCCCAACAGGAGGCTTTAAGTCGCTTTGAACACAAGAGTGGCATTTCAAAATCTAAAGATTCTAGTAGTGCTCTTCGCTCTGCGTAAGACTTGTGACGGATGTCTTCGCCTTGATACTCTAGTAAGTCGTAAGCCATAAGTATCACAGGATATTCCTTCAAGGTTTTTAGCCCCACCTTTTTACGACCGATTCGTTTTTGAAGGCTGCCAAATTCTTGAATTCCCTCTTCATTATAGCACAACAATTCACCGTCTATGACTAAATATTCGTCAGGATAGCGTTTTTTTAAAAGTTCTAATTCTGGAAATTGATCGGTAATTAATTCTTCTCCCCTTGACCAGACAAAAAGATTTCCCTCTCTTAAAATAAGTTGAGCCCGTATGCCGTCCCATTTGTACTCCACTGCCCAATCACTAAGATTGCCGAGCTCTTCAAGAGGAGATTCTAAGGCATAGGCTAAAAAGAATGGGTAGGGTTTAGAAGTGTCTTGACCTTGTTTACGGTCTAAAATAAGCTCCTGAAAACTGCTGTTTTGTGGGCTCCAATTACCCATTAATTTGTAGGCCAGTTGGTCCGTTGAAATGCCAGTTGCTTTTTCAAGTGCTCTTGTCATTAACTTTTGACTCACGCCGATGCGAAATCCGCCAGTGAGGAGTTTATTAAACACAAAACATTCATAGAAGTCTAACTGTTTCCATTGTTTGATGAGATAGGCCCTTTTTTCTTGATCTGTTTTTTCTCTAAGCGAGATAAGTTCATGAATCACTTCGTGCAATTTTTGGTCGTGTGACGCTTTTTGTTTTTGAAAAAACAGGGCGATGGTTTCAGCCAAGTCTCCAACAATATGATAGGTTTCGTCGAATAGCCAAGTAGGCACTCCAGTTTCTTCTGCGGCCCAGCTTCTCATAAGGGTCGTACTCAATGGTCTTTTTGGTCTTCGATGAGAGAGTAGTGCAACGGTCCAAATCTTATCCAAATCATCAGCCGAATTAAAATAATGCGCAAGGGCCTCAATTTTTGGATTGATTTTAGTGGTTTGATCCAGTTCTTTTATGAGTGCGGCAAAGGCTTTCATTACTCGTTATCGGTTTCTTCAAATTGTGTTTTTTCGGTTCTGGCATCTAAACCTTGTTGGCTGAGGTATTTTGCAAAAAGATCAGTGTAGCCATGTGTACAGATAACTTTTTCTGCGCCCGTGGCCTCAATAGATTGTAAAAGTTCGTCCCAATCGCAGTGATCACTGATAACAAAGCCTCTGTCAATAGAACGCCGACGTTTGTTTCCACGAATGGCCATCCATCCACTAGCGCTAGCATCGGTATAAGGTTGGCACTTTTTGAGCCAGCTCCCATTTTGAACTGCTGCAGGAGTGATAATAAACGCCCCTTTAAGGTCTTCTTTTTTGACCTCTTTGGTCAAAAAAGTATAGGGTGGAAGTTCTTTGAAATTTGCAATGATATCATTCATTGCACCCACGGCAGGATGCACAAAAATTTTACCGATCTCATGGTTTAAGTGTTTGAGTACGCGTTGTGCTTTGCCTAGACTATATGCAAATAGAATAGAATTCAATCCGTTTTGTTGATTCTCTAACCACCACGCATTGATTTCTTCGTGAATTTCTTTTGGATCAGGCCATTTAAATGCTGGGATACCGAATGTACATTCTGTAATAATGGCGTGGCATTTTTGGGGTACAAAGGCATCAGAAATTCCATCGTAATGCGCTTTGTAATCTCCTGTAAAAACCCAGCGCTCTCCCTTATAACTGACCAAAATTTGTGAGGAGCCCACAATATGACCTGCAGGATGTAATTCAAAATCAACCCCATTGACTGTAAAACGCTCGCCCCAACCCACACTGCTGGCATTGATGGCTCCAAGTCGTTTTTTAATGATTGGAAGATTGTAGTGGTGGGTGATGTACTTCTGATGTCCGTATCTCGAGTGATCGGCATGACCATGTGAAATAATGGCTTGGTCTACTGGTCTCCACGGATCGAGATAAACCCCCGCATGAGCACAGTAAATCCCCTTAGAAGTAAATTGAAGTAAAGGAGTTTTCATAGCGCTATGAAGTTACAACAAATCTCTATAATCGGTTAAGGTTAAACTACTTCGAAAACAAGGGCTTTAACATTTTATGACCAAAATGTGAGTTCTGTTTAATACCTTTCATATTCATTTTAATCTAGATATTTTTGCGCGTGGAATTTAAAATTGAAAATGCTGTAGTCTCTGATGTCTCCCAAATTTTATGCTTGATTAAAGAGTTAGCTGAATTTGAGAACGAATCTGAGCAAGTAGAAATTACAGAAGAAGAACTGCGTAATGATGGTTTTGGGAGTAATCCACTCTACCATTGTTTTGTGGCGAGAGACCTAAAAGCGGGTGACTTATTTGGTATTGCCTTAGTTTACTTTCGGTATTCAACTTGGAAAGGAAAGAGCATTCATCTCGAAGACCTCATTGTAAAAAAAGAGGTTAGGGGAAATGGAATTGGCACTGCACTGCTCGATCAGGTGACTTCGTACGCACATCAGATGGGTGTTAGACGTCTCTGCTGGGAGGTGCTAGACTGGAATACACCAGCCATTGAGTTGTATGAATCCAAAGGGGCCCAATTCTTGAAGAACTGGCACATTGTTCAAATGAATCAGCAAACTATAGCGCAAAACGTCCAAAAGGCAAATGAGTAAATGAGAATATTTAAGTTCGGGGGAGCTTCAGTCAAGGATGCAGCTAGCGTTCAAAACCTCGTTAAAGTTTTAAGGCATCAAGGAGTCGAAAATACCACTTTAGTCGTTTCAGCAATGGGTAAAACCACTAATGCCATGGAAGAAGTGGTCTCCTCTTACCTAAAAGCCAAAACCTCAAAGCAACCCACCCAAGAAGTGGTGACTAAAGCATTGGCTCCTTCAAGGGCCTTTCATCAGCAGGTTGTCAAAGAACTCTTCAATGGAGAATCCTCTGATGTCATGGTAAAAGTCAACCTTTTATTAGAAGAAATCAGCGGATTTTTGGCCTGGAATAAATCCTTGAAAAAAGCCTTTGTATACGATCAAGTTGTAGGCTACGGCGAATTGCTATCTACCATAATAATTAGTGCCTATTTGACCAAAGAAAAGATTGACAATCAATGGATTGATGTTAGAGAGCTCATCAAAACAGATCAAAATTACAGAGATGCAAAAGTAAATTGGAGGCTGACCGAAGAACAGATTCAGCAGCATATAGGTCAAAAGCAGAATACTTTATTTATCACTCAAGGTTTTCTGGGCAGTGATCAACATAATTTTACCACGACCCTAGGTAGAGAAGGTTCAGATTATACAGCAGCCATATTAGCCTATGCCTTAAATGCGGATGCGGTGAGTATATGGAAAGATGTTCCTGGTGTGCTCAATGCAGATCCCAGGTATTTTGAACAAACTGAACTTTTAAATCAAATATCTTACCGAGAAGCCATTGAATTGGCCTTTTATGGAGCTACGGTTATTCACCCAAAAACCCTTCAGCCACTTCAAAGAAAGTCTATTCCGTTAATTGTTCGGAGTTTCTCAGATTTAGAAAATCCAGGAACTAAAGTGTCTCATGGGCTGACCTTAGAGCCCATGACACCTTGCTACATTTTAAAGCGAAATCAGGTGTTATTACAACTGGCAACTCAGGATTTTTCATTCATGGTCGAAGAACATTTCAGCGCTTTGTTTCAACTTTTCGCTAAACATCGACTCAAGGTTGATTTAATTCAAAATTCGGCCATCAGTTTTAGTGTTTGTCTCGACAATAGGTTCGAAGGTTTTCAACAACTATTACCTGATTTAGAGCAAGAGTTTAAGGTGCAATACCAGAAGGATGTTTTGCTCTATACCATTCGACACGCTAATGAAGACTCGACTAAAACAGTGCTTCAAAAAAACGATAAGGTTTTGGTGGAACAGCGCAATGGAGAAACTTTACAATTGGTAGTAAAGCAAGAGGCTTAAGACGTACATTTGTCAGTGAAAATTCGATAAGAGATGAATCTTATTAATGCCAAAGAAGTAGCCCAATTACTTCGGCTCTCAAAATGGGGTTATCTCGGTGTTGCCATCTCTTGGTGTTTCATGAGAATCACAAAACTAAGCGGTATTAATAAAGTCTACCGAAAGACAAAACATCTCGACACTACGTCTTTTTTAGAGGCTTTATTGCTTCATTACAACATCAAATTTGAGTACGATACGCAAGAGCTCATGCGCATACCTGCCAGAGGTCCCTTTATCAGTATATCCAATCATCCCTTAGGAGGAATTGACGGCATCTTACTCATGAAATTAGTTTTAGACCGAAGAAGTGACTACAAGATTATCGCTAATTTTCTATTGCAGCGCATTCGTCCTCTACGTTCATACATCATGGCCGTCAACCCGTTTGAACAAAATCGAGACGCCAAAAGCAGTGTTATTGGCTTCAAACAAGCCTTGCTGCATCTCAAAGAAGGTAAACCCTTAGGTGTATTTCCCGCCGGAGAAGTATCCACCTATAAAGAAGGTAAATTGGTGGTTGACAAGCCATGGGAAGAGGCTGTAATCAAATTAATTCGAAGGGCAGAAGTTCCGGTCATTCCCATCTATTTTCACGGGCGAAATAGTCGATTTTTTTATCGACTATCTAAGATAAGCCCATTACTGCGAACGGCTAAATTACCTTCTGAACTTTATAGTCAGAAAAGACGGCCTATCATTGTTCGCATAGGTCTTCCAATAAGTGTGGGGGCACAAAAAGAAGCGGAATCACTAGATAAATATATAGCACTGCTTCGACGCAAAACCTATTTGTTGTCGAATGTCTATCAAAAAGGGAGATTACTTGACAGAGTACCAAAGACACTCAAAATACCTAGGACGCAAAAAAAGGTTATCGATGCGATACCTCAAGAACTCCTTCAAAAGGAAATCGAACAATTAAGAGCAGCCCAAAAGATGCTGCTCAATCATAGACATTTTCAAGTGTTTTTGGCTCAAGAATCTGAGATGCCAAATTTATTGCTCGAAATTGGCCGACAGCGAGAAGTGACCTTTAGAGCTGTAGGAGAGGGAACCAATAAGGCTTTGGATTTAGATGTTTTTGACAGTTACTATAATCATCTCTTTTTGTGGGATGATCACGAAAAAACCATAGTTGGCGCTTATCGAATGGGTTTAGGAGCTAGTATTTACGCCTCTTACGGTATTGAAGGCTTTTACCTCGCTGATTTATTTCGTTTTGAGCCAGAAATGCATCAAATGATGTCTCAAACCATAGAGATGGGAA
>NZIQ01000089.1 GCA_002691685.1 Flavobacteriaceae bacterium
GGATTCTGATGATCCTCCAATTTTTATAATAAATTATGGGAAAAACACTAAACCAAAGAATATTGCTGATTTTCATCATAATCCTTTTCACGCTAAACTTTTAAAAAACAGAGCAGACTCTTTAAAAATTAAAAATGTTGTTTATGCTCCAGGAATTGGAATTATAGACAAATCAAATAAAGGTATTGTAGATTTTATAATTGAAAATTTAAATTAAAAATTGCAGAGAGGAAGGGATTCGAACCCTCGATAGAGTTACCCCTATACCAACTTTCCAGGCTGGCCCTTTCAACCACTCAGGCACCTCTCTAAATCAGGTACAATATTACTAAAATGTAATTGTTTTTCTAAATGCTATGATGAAGAATACGAATCAATGAAGTTGTTAATTTCTGTTTCTAGCATCGGCAAGGTCAGGGTTCCGTTTGCTAAAATCACCTCGTGAAAGGCCCTGATGTCAAACAACTCTCCCAAGTCTTCTTCTGCTTTTTGTCTCAGTTCTCTGATTTTTAGTTCTCCCACTTTGTAGGCCAGAGCTTGTCCTGGCCAAGAGATGTAGCGATCAATTTCGGTATTTACTTCGTGTAAGGAAAGTGCTGTATTTTCTGCCATATAATCCACCGCCTGTTCTCGAGTCCATCCAAAAGCATGCATGCCTGTATCAACTACAAGTCGACATGCTCTCCACATCGAATAGGTCAGTTGACCAAATCGCTCATAAGGCGTCGTGTAAATGCCCATCTCTTCAGCAAGTGATTCGGTGTACAGCCCCCACCCCTCTCCATAAGCGGACAAATATAAATTTCGTCTGAATTGGGGAATACTTATGGGTAACTCTGCGTTTAAGGCGCCTTGCAGGTGATGACCTGGAACAGCCTCATGTGCTGTTAAGGCCGGAATGGTATACAACGGTCTACTAGGTAAATTATAAGTATTCACCCAATAATATCCAGGATCAGTGCTATTAGGAGCTGTTCCAATATACCTTCCTCCAGTGTATTTAGGCGCAATAGCATCGGGAACAGGAACTACTCCATAGGGCTTTCTTGGCAGTGTTTTAAAAAATCGAGGCAATTGCTCGTCTAAACGTTTGGCAACGTCCCGAGCAAACATAAGTAGCTCCTTAGGTGATTTCGCGTAAAACTGCTCATCTGTTCTTAAAAAAGCTAAAAAGTCAGCAAAAGAACCCTTAAATTCCAATTCGTCTATAATCTTTTGCATCTCTGTTCTTATGCGTTGTACTTCATCGAGCCCCATTTGATGAACCTCCTCTGCCGTTAAATCTAAGGTGGTATAATAAGCGATTCTATTGTTATAAAAATCTATTCCATTAGGGGTTTCGCTTACTCCAATGGCCGTTCTTGTTTTGGGATAATACTCCTTTTCAAAAAAGCTTTTTATGACTAAAAATGTGGGTATGAGCTGCTGTTCTATTACCTCTTTGGCTGCATTTTGTAAGCTGTCTTTTTCTTGAATGGATAGTTGGTCGGGTAAATTCAAAAAAGGCTCAAAATAATAATTGGAGGATGCATCTTCAGTTATGTGCTGCTCATAAGAGTTCTCATATCCATTGAAAATAACTCTAGGTTGAGAAATTCCCATTTCAATTCCTTTGCGAATAAGTTCAGTATTTTGCTCAATATAAAGGGGTATACTTTTTAAGAGCTTCAAATATTGAATAGCCCCTTTTTTATCGACCACTTTACGGACTCGATAGATCAGGCTATTGTGAAACCCTTCATCAGATAAGATGGGATTGTAATGCATCTTAAATTCATGACTCTTTATTCGATGTTTGAGTACAAATCGCAACAAACGTAAAGATCGAAGCTCATCGTCGCTCAGTTCACTTGTTTTTATTTTTTGTGCACGATCAAAGCAATCTCGATAAAAAGAATATTGTTTTTCAAAGCGCTCCTCGCTGTATTCTCCTAATGGAAATTCATCATAATCAAAGGCTTTAAAAGACTGATAATCTGTTATAAGTGTCTTGAGTTTACTCTTTGCCGTTGGTGCGCATTGTACCAAAAGAAGTGCAGCAAAGAAAATCATCACTTTTTTCATGTTCTATAATTTTAATTCAAATCTTATTTTCTTTACGCCGTAATCTGTATCATACGCCTTGGTTTCTCTAAATTCAAAAGTTACGTAAAGCCTTTTCGCAGGAATATTTTCATAACCCGTTTCAACGGAGTACTTGGCGCTGGTATGTGTTTCCATCACGTGTTTGATCAGTGTAGTTGCAATTCCTTTTCTAAAATGAGCAGGGTGTACCACCAAACTTTGAAGGTGAATGTATTCCTCGATTCTAGCTACTTCAATAACTCCTGCAAATTCATAATTAATGACATAGGCATAGAAGACATTCTCAGTACTTTGGAAATCATGAACTGAGCGATCGAGTGGTGGAAAAACTTCAGCCCCAATCATCTCTTTTTCTACAGGATAGGACGCTTGCCAAATGGTATATAATTGTTCAGCTACCTTCTCCCGTTTATGGTCCACTTTTTCAATCATAGCTTAGGTAGCTTTTACTTTTTTTCAAACTTCTGAATGGTATTGCCTAAGATGTCTCCAGTGTAAAGATTTCCTTTGGTATCTACAGCGATGTCGTGATATCGGGCAATGGGTCCGCTATACTTCGTTGACCGACCAAATTGATGCAGTTTATTGAGTTCAAGGTCTAATTCAAAAATATCAGAACCTAAGACTGTACTGTCGTTAATGATGTAATAGTCGATACCGTATACGCGCTTTGCAGACTGGTCAACCACGAGGGAATACAACTGATTGGTAGTCTGATTTTGCCAGGTCTTTAGATGAACTCCATCTGCCGTAAATTTTTGAATGCGATTATTTTCTCGATCGGCGACATATACGTTTCCTTCACCATCTAAATCAATACCGTGTGGTATTAAAAATTGGCCATCTTGATCCCCAAGTTCTCCCCATTGCAATAAAAATTCTCCTTCTTTTGAGAATTTAACCACTCTGCTGTTTCCATATCCATCACTCACATAGAAAGATCCGTCTTTTGCTACTGCTACATCTGTAGGTAAATTAAAGTGAGTGCTGTCATCGCCAGCAACTCTTTCCTCTCCTAATTTTAAAAGCAACTCTCCCTCAGCATTAAATTTAAACACTTGATGTAGCGCAACATCGGTTAGCCAAAGATTATCTTGATGGTCAACCTCAAGTCCATGAGGCATCACAAAAGTGTCTGACCCCCACTGATGAATGATACTACCGGACTGTTGATCTAAGGTCAGTATGGTTGCCTCACCAATATTGGTCTCTGGCATGGGGTATTGCCACTCGCGTGAAGCCCTGTGAAAAACAACAATTTGATCTTCAGAATTCACCCCAATACCCGTGGGGTTTCCCAATTGAAATTCTTCGCTTAAACTTGGCCATTGGACGGCTATGTTAAATTGAGATTCTGCGGGCTCTTCACAAGATAAACTGATGCTGCATATGCCAATGGTAAAAGCCCATAGCAGCTTTTCTTTATTGTTCTTTTTCATTGATTTAGATTGATTTGAATTCATCAGATGTTGCAATTATAATGAAAGGTTTAGGTTTTAATTTTCATAAAGCCATTGTAGATTAAAACGCGCAAAATAGAGTCCATTTCGGTCGCGTTCATAAAACAGCCCTATGCTGTTGTCGTCTAAAATAACAAGGTCCGAATAAGCCGATGTGTTTGCATAGATTAACTTTTGAACAGGCCAAGATTTGCCTTGGTCTTCACTTATTAAAACAGACATTTGATGGCGGTCTGTTTTGCTGTAGGGTCCGGAGTAAAGCAGCAATTGTTTGTTGTCGTTTACTGTGCTAATTATACTGGACTGGCAAACAGGTGAAATTAAATTCTGGTCAAAAAAGATTTCGTTCCAACTCTCACCACCGTCATCGCTTATGCTGACTAAACGCATTTTGGTATCTCCGTTTTGTTCTCTGATATTGAGCATTAAGTCTCCATTTTCAAGCTCTACTCCAATGGCCTCATTTGAGGATAGAACAGGAATGTCTGGACTCGTTTTAAAACTTTGTCCGTGATCGTCAGAATAAAAACCATAGGCCCTATACTCATTGTACTTTTCTTGAGGAGGCCCCTGAGAATGATTTGCAGGCACGTAAATTCTTCCCTTGTTCACCCCAAGGCTAAGCTGAAGTGCGTGTCCTGGCGTTACGGCATTGGTTCGCCAATCTAGTTTGCTGTTTTGTCGATTAAAATGTACCTGACTTGTGATGTCCGTCGGAGAGGNCCAGCTTAANCCATCATCTGTNCTGCTGATAAAATGTACACCTCTCTGCCCGTTACCTTTTCTAACCTCATGCTCTGANGCATCTCCAGTATTNTAAAATAAAAACAAACGTCCATCCGGATATCTAGGGTCTTCAAAGTCGTATACCGGAGCTGGATTACCTGCCTGAATATTTTCATTATCAACAATTAAACTGGGNTCAGACCAGGTTTNNCCTCTGTCTTNGCTACGGCTCAACAAAAGGTCTACATCACCGTAATCGTTACACCCNTTAACCCTTCCTTCTACAAAAGCCAAGAGGGTTCCGTCTTTNGCACTTACAATTGCTGGTATTCTATAACACNNATAACCTCCAACTCCATTGACAAAAAGTGCTCTTTCTTNAAATAAGCTCTGNGCTTCTATTTGNNAGNTTCCAAATAAANACAGCAGNGATATAATTTGGNAATACTTTTTAATTTTCAAAATAATTGTTTAGCTCTTTTGATTTTAGTANTTTTTTANTCTAAAATCATTCTTATGNTAAAAATATTGAAATTTCCNNTGGCTTTAAGTATACTNTTGTTTTCTGCTTGCCAATTTATGCCTGAANATAANNAAGAGACNGAAGAAGAACTTATTGAAAGAGCAATGGCTATTCACGATAGGGTACTTACTNTAGACACTCATGCAGANACNCCCTTAAGAATGATTGAACCTGGGTTTGATATGGCTGAGAGACATGACCCAAACGAAACAGGNTCAAANGTTGACTACCCNAGAATGAAAGAAGGAGGTTTAGANGCTATTTTTTTTGCTGCATTTGTAGCCCAGGATATTAGAAATGACCAAGGTAATGATCGNGCAAAAGCTTTGTGCNTGCAAATGATAGANTCAATTATNACCTCCACNGAAAGAAATTCTGATATCGTTGGNTTAGCNTTAAACCCACAAGANGCNTATGATTTAGAAAAGGAAGGAAAAAGAGCNATCTANATTGGTNTTGAAAANGGGTATCCAATTGGNAACGATGTGNCTAATGTAGAAGAATTTTACAACAAAGGTGTGAGNTANATCACTTTAGTGCATTCNTCTAANAATGATATAGCTGACTCTGCNACAGACCCNAACGGGTCAGAACACGNNGGTATNAGTGATCTTGGTGTGGAAGTAATAAATGAAATGAATCGATTAGGAATTATGGTCGATGTTTCACATGGTAACGATAGTGTATTNTANGATGCNATTAAATATTCTAAAGCTCCTATTATTGCTAGCCATTCCAATGCCAGATCTGTNACTAANCANAGGCGNAATATGTCNGATGAAATGCTNCGACTAATGGCAGATAANGGNGGTGTTGTTCAACTTACCATGCTTGCAGATTATTTGAGAGAGGCTCCNGTAAACGAAGAACGTGATAATGCCATTTCAGCACTGCGAGAGAAGGNNACTGCTTCTGGAAATTTAACGGATGAACAGCGAGCTGAACTGAGAAAATCATTTCAAGAAATCTATGAGAAATACCCNGCTCCACCNGCTACTGTANCCCATGTAGTTGATCATATTGACCATATAATNAAAATTGCTGGAATTGACCATGTAGGTATAGGNTGTGATTTTGATGGAGGNGGAGGAATNCAAGGTGTTTTTGACGCNAGTGAAGTCATGAATATTACCATCGAAATGGTGAAAAGAGGTTACTCTGAATCCGATATTGAAAAAATTTGGGGTGGCAATCTNATAAGAGTATTTAAAGAGGTTCNAGAATTAGCTGCTCAATAACAACCTAAGAGAACNGAGGGTTCAAATACATCTATGGAAATGTTGANGATTTTCTTTGGCTTATTTATGTTGTTGNATACTNCAGAGCCANCTGATATCCANCCTCTTAGACTTTCACTNTGTGAAATTGAATACAAAGAAAACNAGCAATTAATTACAGTGAATCTAAAATTGTTTCTCACNGATGTTAANGAAGCCATACTCTTTGACCCATACAGTGATANGCTTGCGTTNTGTCAACCTGATGAANCTCCAGAAGCAAATGAGCTATTGATGAATTATATCAATAAGTTTTTTTACGTTAAGACGAATAATAAAAAAATGCCTTTTAAAGTTAAAAGTAAGCGCTTGAGCGGTGAAGGAGATAATACTGCACTGTGGGTATATTTTGAAGTCCAACAACCTTCTAAGCTCAATACTTTAGAAGTAAAAAACGCAGTATTTACCGATTTGTTTTTTGATCAAAATAATATTGTCTACGTCCATGTCAATGGTAAATCTCATAGTATGATGCTCAATAAAAAAACAACCACTCACCTTCTAGATTTTTAACCATATGCACTCCTTTGAATTTTATCTAAGATTAGGTTTTCAGCACATTGCTGATGTTGCTGCCTATGATCACATTCTATTTCTCATTGTATTGTGCGCCATTTACAAACTTGAGCAGTGGCGAAATGTGCTTATACTTGTAACAGCATTTACTTTGGGACACAGTTTGACATTAATTCTCGTTTCTCTAGATGCTTTTACTGTGTCATCAAGAATTGTGAAATTCCTCATTCCTTTAACAATTCTAACAACTTCAATTCACAATGTAATTTCAACTGAACACGAACGTTTCTCGAAAATGAAACGAAACTATGCTATGGCTCTCTTATTTGGAATGATTCACGGAATGGACTTTTCGAATTACTTTAAAGCATTAATTATGGACAACTCTGAAATTATTATTCCCTTATTTGGTTTTAATGTAGGAATTGAACTTGGTCAAATTCTAATTGTCGCTATTATTGTTTTTGTTGCATACCTCTCCTTAAAAATTTTAAGGATTAAACATCGTGAATGGAATCTTTTTGTTTCAGGATCTGCATTTGGTATTTCTTTGATTTCACTCATTGAATCATTCAATTAATCGTATAAGCTTAAAATATCATGACAATTTACAAGCATATTATATCAAAATTTATATTGGTACTGGGAATCTTGGGGGTTTTTTCTTGTCAAGAAACTGAAGAATCACCACGAATTGCCATAGCAGGTCTCGCCATTGAATCGAGTACATTTTCTCCTGCCCAAACCACCGTTGAAGCCTTTCATGCCAGACAAGATGAGGGTATCTTTGACATGTATCCTTTTTTTGAAGAAAACCATCCTGTAAGGAAAAGTGCAAAGTGGTTTCCTGCCCTAAGAGGGCATGCACTCCCAGGTGGAATAGTTACTAGAGCGGCTTATGACTCCTTGGTTCAAATCACTTTAGACAAGCTTCAAAAAAATCTACCTTATGACGGTCTTTTTTTTGATATTCACGGGGCAATGAGTGTGGTTGGTCTCGAAGATCCAGAAGGTGATTTCATTGAAAAAATCAGGGCGGTTGTAGGGCCAGAAACATTGATTTCAACTTCAATGGACTTACATGGAAACGTGTCTAAACGTTTGGGGACGCTCTCAGATTTAATCACCTGTTATCGTATGGCGCCACACGAGGATGCTCTTGAGAGTAAACAAAGAGCCGTTGAAAACCTTTTACAACGCTTACAAAGTAAAAAAGTAAAGCCAAAATACAAGGCTTGGATTCCTATTCCAATTTTGCTTCCGGGTGAACAAACCAGCACGAGAATAGAACCTGCGAAAAGTCTATATGCCAAAATACCTGAAGTAGTCGACCAAGAAGGTGTTATTGACGCAGCGATCTGGGTAGGATATGCATGGGCAGATGAAAAAAGAAATCACGCTGTGGTTATGGTTACTGGTGATGATGAAAAACAAGTCAGTGAAGGAGCCTCCTATTTGGCAAGATCATTTTGGGAGGTTCGAGAAGAATTCGATTTTGTAGCGCCTACGACAGATTTTGAAACTGCGCTAAATAAGGCCTTAAATTCAAAGCTCAAGCCTTTTATTGTTAGTGATATGGGTGATAATCCTACCGCAGGAGGAGCGGGCGATGTCACTTGGACACTTCAGCAGTTGTTGAATAAACCCGAATTTCAAGATGAAGATGGACCTGAACTGATTTACGCCTCCATCCCCGGACCTGAATTGATTAAAAAAGCACTTGATACAGGAGTTGGTGGTGTAGTTGCAGCTAAGGTTGGAGCCGCTGTAGACAACCGATATGCTCCCCCTTTACTCTTAAAAGGAAAGGTTTTGGCTATTAAAGAAGGAGACCGAAATGCGCGTACCGAGGTCGTCGTTCAGTCGGGGTCGCTAAAGGTTATTGTCACCGAAAAGCGAAAACCTTATCACTACTTGAAAGATTTTACTGATTTAAATTTGAATCCCGAACAAACCGATATTTTAATGGTGAAAATCGGTTATTTGGTTCCCGAATTATATCAAATACGAGCAGACTGGGTAATGGCATTGACCCCAGGCGGCGTGGACCAAGATTTATATCGCTTGCCTTATCAGCACATTCAGCGACCGATGTACCCCCTCGATACTTTTAAAGAAGAGCCTGATTTACAAACGAGATTTCTAGAGTCGTCTTCGAAATGAAGACCCTTTGCTAGCCATTATAAATTTTAAGCATTCCCTTTACGAATACATCCACCTCCTCTTGAGTTCCAGTGCTGATTCTGCACCAGTCTAAAAACGGAGAAAAGGGTCTTCCAACAACAACCCCTTCTTGAAGCATTTGTGCTTGTAATTGCTCAATTTGACGCTGGGAATGAAAGAAAATAAAATTGGTGCTCGATGGTATATAATCCAACTTTAAATAATCCAGCACCTCATAGATTTTAGTTTTGGCTTTTTTGTTTTGAGCCAACGAAAACTCGTAAAAATCAGTGTCTGTTAAAGAGGCATCGGCAGCGGCAATAGCCAGCACATTGGTCATGGCCATGATGTTCTTTTTTAATTCACTTGCGATAGACGGTTTGGCAATGAGGTAGCCAATTCGCAAGCCAGCAATTCCATACACCTTTGAAAAAGTCTTAGAGACAATCACATTTTCGCCTTGACGTACAAGGACATCCATAGATGGATAATTTTCTTCTTCGATATAGTCGTAATAAGCTTCATCGCTAAAGACAATGGTTTTCTTGCTCAAACTTTGGCAGAAGTCTTTGAGTTCTTGTGCTGGCAAGAGCGTCCCTGTGGGATTGTTCGGATTACATAAAAAAATCATTTTGGTTTTAGCGCTTACGCGTTTTTCGATTTCTTGCAAATCATAACCCTTGTTTTGACCTACCGGAACCCAATTGATCTTGGCCTCCCATTGTTTTGCGTAAGTCATCATCGCCAAAAATGTGGGTTGGCAAGCAATGATTTCTCCACCGTTATGGGCATAGGTCAATCCTGCAGCTTTTAATCCTTCTGTGGAGCCTCCAGTAATTACAATACTATCAGAAGAAACTCCGTGTTTTTTAGCCAACTTTTCAGCGAGTTCACTGCTGTATGCAGAGGGATACCTACAAGCGTGATCAAAAGCTTGATTAATGGCCTCTTGAACTTTCTTTGATGGCCCATAGGGATTTTCATTTGAACTCAATCGAATCGACTTTTCAAGTGGTCTTGGTCTATACAACTCAATTTGCTTGGCGCTCAACCCAATGCTAGGAGTTAATAATAAACCTCCAAGTCCCACTGAATTTTTAAGCCATTGTCTTCTATTTTGCATGTGTTTTTCTTTTCTTAAATATGCACATTTATTTGGGTGATATCAAATTCAATGTCGATATTGATGAAGTGCCAAATCCAAAGTGGAGATCACGCGATCAATATTTTCTTTGGTAAAGCACATGGGAGGCTTTGATTTTAAAACGTTGTTCAACGGCCCGTCTGTGCTAATTAAAACACCTTCATTTCTGAGAAAATTCTTTACAAAGTTTGCTCCTTTTGTGTCTTCTTTTCCTAATGCATCTCTGAGTTCAACGCCAATAAATAAACCTGAGCCCCTACTCTCATGTATGCCACCGTGAATCTGTTTTAATTCGTCAAGGCATTTGAGGTAATAGTTTCCATTTTGTAAGGCCTGCTGCTGAAACTCTTCTTCAGCGATAACCTCAAGTACAGCCTTGCCGATAACACAAGAGACTGGGTTTCCCCCAAATGAGCTAAAAAACTCTACGCCTTCGCTAAAGGTGTCTGACAATTCCGTGGTACAAATAACCGCTCCCATGGGATGCCCATTACCCATCGGTTTGCCGATTACCACCATATCAGGAATCACATTTTGCAGTTGAAAGGCCCAAAAATGTGTTCCTACGCGTCCAAACCCTGTTTGTACTTCGTCTGCAATGCAATATCCTCCCCTTTTTCTTATCTGCTCATAAATCTTTGGCAAGTACCCGTCTAAGAGAGGAACCTGTCCGGCACAACCCAAAATACTTTCGCTAATAAATGCGGCGATATCCATTGATTGCTCCATTTGCTTTTCGATTTCTGGCCATCGATTTGAAAAATAAGGACGGTGTTGCTCAGCCAACAAGGGCAGTTTCACAATATGATCAGCCTGCCCTAGTCCTTTGGGATGATTGAATTTATAATCGCTGATTTCAATTCCGGTTTGGGTGTGTCCGTGGTATCCGTGTTCAACCACTGCAACCCCTTTTTTATCGCTGCAAAATCGGGCTATTCGAATGGCTAAATCACTAGCTTCACTGCCTGAGTTTACGAAGAACACTTTATTCAATGTCGGCGGGAAATGAGAAAGTAAATCTTGCGCATAAGCGGCCAACTCATCGTAGAGGTATCTAGTATTTGTATTGAGCTTTAGCATTTGTTTTTGTGCTGCTTCTACGACTTTGGGGTGATTGTGACCCACATGAGGTATATTGTTGTAAGCATCTAAAAAAGTATTCCCCTTGTAATCGTGCATGTATTGAAGCGCTGCTCTTTTGAGATATAAAGGCTGCTCGTAGCTCACGCTTAACGTTTTGCTCAAAAATCGATGCCTTTCTTCTAACTTTTCATTTATAGATAAAGACGAAGTATTTGCAGAATAAGTGCAGTTTGTATAGTGCTGAAGAGCTTTGATAGGACCTATCTCGAGCCACCTTAATAGCATTTTTATGGCCCTCTCTTCACTAACACCGGTATATTCATTCTCTGGCTGAGTGACTTTAGCTTCTGCAGAATTACAAATACTTGCACAAAGTCGCATGGCCATGACATAATATAATAATTCAAGTTCAAGTTGACTCAGTGGTGCTTGGTCGAAATATCCTTTTAATAAGGTGGTAGACCAGCTCAAATAATCTTCTTTGTCATAGGCGATATAGACCATTGCTATGGATAGGTCGTATATTCTCGGACCGTAGGCGATATCTCCAAAATCAATGATGCCTGTGAGCTGATGAGCATCTACCAAAAGATTGTACTCATTGAGATCATTGTGAATTAATCCACTAGGTAAATCCTCCTTTTGAGTCATTACATACTGCTCGAAACAATGTATAAAAAAGTGAACTGCTCTACGAACTTCGAAATCAGCAATGAAGTGCATTTTGGATTTGAGCAGTTTACTTGCATTGAGATGCCAATTCCAATGTCGCTGACTTACGATTCCGCTTTGGATTGTGGAAAGTTCTTGGTGCAATAAGGCCGTTTGATGACCTATTGAATTTGCCGTTTGCAGACTCGGGCTTGTGTCGGCTAGAAAAGAACCAGCCACATAAGTTAAAACCCGAATAAGACCCTTGAAATGGGTGTCATCAACAAGTTCTATCCATTGCTCATTTCTAGATTTTCTCGGCACAGGAAGGTCGATCTTCAGTCGTAGCTGAGAAAGAATACGACTTTCTTCTTCGAGTAGTGTTTTAAGACTTGTGTCTGTATAGGTTTTTACAATAAACTGAGCCCCCTTTTCAGTCTGAATTCGAAAATTTTTATTGTCGTACCCATTGAGCTCTTCAACCTTAAGTGCGTTTAAATCGAAATAATTCGCTAAATATGATTTTAAGTATTCCGAATTCATAGCATTTAAGCATTCATAAAGGTGGCAATCAAGCGATGAAAATGATGAACGCCTTGTTCTCGCGTGGGCGAAAACCTTCCGCTTTGGTAAAAACGAGATTGTATTCCGCGTTGAACTCCTTCAACCACAAACTCATCCTCTCGCTCTACCTTGTCTAAATCTGCGCTTGCCCCTATGTTTAATTTCTGAGTGTCATAAACGTAAGTATAAAAAGACACTTTACAGCTATCTTGTCTTAGCGGTTTCACAACGTTAACAGATAATCCCCAAGGATAAAAATTAAACATCATGTTGGGAAATAGCCAGTAGTAATAGGCTGCAACCTCTTTACCGTAATCTATATGACCTTTAGGAAGCTCAAAAGAAGGACTTTGCCCTTTGGTATAGCCAATTTGAAGATTGGCGTAATCGTATAAAATAGTCTCGTAATTCTCATACTCGATTTCTTGGTTGAGTCCTTGATGTACGAAAGGAATATGAAAACCTTCGAGATAATTGTCACAGTACAAGGCCCAATGTGAACGAACCCTGTAATCTCGGCTCAGCACAGCATCGTATTTAAATTGATCTAAGGGAAGGAAGCCTACCCGATCATTCATATCTTTAAGAACATCAGCGATTGAGAAACTTGGACGAATTCCTGCGAAAATATGATTGCTCCACGAATGTGTATTATAAGTGTGTAAATCGTCACATGGCCTCGGAAAATCTTTTGCCTCTTTAAACTCTGGCATACTCTTAAACGCACCGTTTAACTCAAATCGCCTCCCGTGATAATTGCAGAGAATATGTCTGCTTTTTGTGGGTTGGTGTATCATGATATTACCCCTATGCGTGCAAACATTTGAAAGGCATTTAATTTGATTGTCCTCATTGCGAACGACAACCATAGGCTCATCTATAAGCGGCGTAAGAAAATCAACAGGAGACATATTTTCGAGTGGAGAGAGCAAGCTATCCACGTCTCCTATCCACTGCCAAGATTTTTCAAAGATTTTGAATTTGGAGTCTTCAAAATAATCCAAATCTGTATAAAAACTTGTAGGTAAAGTTTCGGCTTTTCGAATATCAGCATCAACAACCAATGGCTTCATTTCTTTGATGTTTTAAATATCAGGTACAAGATAATTCCTATTCCTATTAAACCCATGCCGTAGAAGAAAACTTCTACACCAACTCCATAAATCATCCAAAGGCAGAACAAAAGACTAAAACCAATCAGTATATTTTTACCGAGACTGTATTTATTTTGATGCCACAAACACAAAGCCCAGCTAAGTATGGACATGATAAAGGGAGTCAGCACAGATAAGGTTGAAAGATTCATCATAAAGGAGAACACTTGTATTAAGCTGTCAGAATATCGAAAAATCAGAACGATACTCGCCAAAATGCTAGATATGATGATTCCCAGATAAGGTGCATTTTTTTTGTTCTTACGACCAAAAAATGAAGGAAACAGCTTATCGTTTACCATAGCTAAAGGTACTTGTCCTTGAATTAAAATCCATCCGTTAAGAGCACCTAACGTTACTGTTAATGCCATAATTCCAATAATATACTTTGCGGTATTTCCCATAAAAACGGCAGAAGCATCGGCGAATGGCGCTGTAGATTCTTGCAATGTAGACATCGGAAGCAATCCAAAAATAACTACCGAAGAAGAAAGGTATAATAGCGTGGTAATCAACATGGCCAATACTCCCGCTTTTCCGACCGTATTAGCACTATCACGCGTAGAATTGCTGTTGATTGTGGCTGATTCTAAACCCAAAAATGCAAAAAGTGCAAGTGTGGTAGTCGCTGTGATGGTTTGAAATAGACTCCCCTCACTTAAGTTTTCAAGATTGATCATCTGCCAATCCACATACCAAACTCCAATGCATATAACTGCTAAAATCGGTATTATTTTGATGATGGTAATCCACTTTTGCAATCTGCTGATTATCAGCAAAGACGAAAAATTAACGGCAGAACACAGCCAAATAACTGTTACTCCTGTGAGAATAGACAAGATTTTTTGTTCGACGACTTCAGGAATAAATAGGCCTAGATATCCCACAAAAGCAACAGCGATTGCGGCATTCGTACACCAAATTGAAATCCAATACCCCCATCCCACTATAAAAGCAGCAAAATCACCAAACACTTTTTGCGTGTAGGCATAAGGACCGCCGTGAACGTGAGGAAATTCGACGGCTAATCCTTTAAATACAATAGCCAATGAAAAGGCGCCAACCGCCGCAAAAACCCAACCAAGTAGGCTAATTCCGCCGTAAACGGCTAAACTTGCAGGTAACAGGAAAATTCCAGAGCCCACCATGTTTCCTACGGTCAGTGCGGTACTTGCTGTAAGACCAATTTTCTTCACATCAAGGAGTTTGTTTTTAGATCAAATGGAATTGTAAAAGCTAAAATTTAGGTAAATTATGTCAAATTTTTCCATAAATGAGTATATATATGAAATATTTGAGTCCATTATTCCTCGCGGTTTGCTTGAGCCTATCTTGTTCAAAAGAGACTACGCAAATTGAAGAACCCGTAGTCCCCATCGACCAAAATATACTTTCGGCCTCAACAGATTTACGAATTTCAAAGTCTTGGTCTCAGGAACCTCAAGGATGGCTTTACCCCATGAATATTGGAGTTCCTAGTCAAACTGCGCCCTCAAACGGATTTCCAATTCTCATTTTACTTCACGGAAATGGCGGAAATGGATCAGGTATGTTAAACGAGTGGAAGACGCTTGTTACGGACCATATTCTAATCGCTCCTTCTGGATATCGAAAAAGCTGGAATATCTCAGATGAGGCCAGTGAAGCTCCCGATGTTGAAATGGTTAGTGATTTAATAGATAAACTCTCTGGATTTGAAAATGTAGACCTTCAGCGCATACGAATAATAGGTTATTCTAATGGAGCGGCTTTAGCCAACCGTATTTTTATCGAAAATAAAAACGAGGCCATTGATCGAATTGGATCTGTAGTTTCTCAGCTATCAAATGCACAATACCGCGACGATTCATTTTATGCGCCAAGCGGAGCCACTGGAGGTTCGGATGCCTATGACGGTTATGACATTAGTACTTATCCAATACAAGGAAGGGCGTACCTCAGCATTTGTAATGAAAATGACCCTATTATTCCATACTTCGGAGGAGCCTCGGTTGGGGTAGAATTTTTACCTGCAAAAGAGGCTGTATATCACATTGCCAAGAGTCAGGGATACAATGAACCCTATGAAGATAATGACGGAATCCAAATTCAAAACTCATCAACCTATGAATACAGCTATCTCGATAAGCAAGTGGTTCACCTTCGAGGCTTTGCGAATCACGGGATGAGCAACACAGCTAGAAATTATCTGATCAACTTTATCACTAACTAACCCATGCAAGCTTACAAAAACGAGCACGAAACCATTCCTGGGAATCCCTCTACAGCTAAAAGCAGTGCGGTTCAACTTCGAGCAAAGGCCACAAAGGAAGATTTACTGTTATTGTCTGAATCGGATTGGAGGTTTTGGAAAACCAACGGCTATATCGTAATCAAAGGAGCTATCTCTGCAGCGCAAGCAGTAAAAACAGTAGATTTTCTCTGGGAATTTGAAGAAAAAAATCCTGACGATTCTAGCACTTGGTACACCTGCGCCCGAGCAGAAATGCAGATGAAAGAACTTGTCAATACCGGAATGGTTGAAGTATACAATCACCAAACGCTGTGGTCCAACCGTCAAAGTTCAACGATACACAAAGCATTCTCGGATATTTGGGGCATAAAGAAACTCTGGGTTACTATTGACCGAGCGAATCTCAATTTTCCGAACAAACCGGGATTTGAATATAAAGGATTCATACATTGGGACTACGACCCGCAAACCAATCCTCAAAACGTGCAAGGGGTTTTAGCACTTGCCGATCAAACCGATGAGCAGATGGGTGGATTTCAATGTGTCCCCTGGCTTTTTCAAAATTTTGAAGCTTGGAATGAGCAGCAACCCGAAGATAAAAATCCATTTATTCCCAATTTAAAAGGACTTGAAGATAAAATAGTCAAAGTTCCTTTAGAGGCTGGAGACCTTCTTATTTTCAACAGTCAACTGGCTCACGGAATTCGTCCAAATAACAGCAAAGACAAAGTGCGCATCGCACAATATATTTCGATGATGCCCGCAGAAGAACACAACCTGAGTCTCAAAGAATGGCGTATCAACTCTTGGGAAAATAGAATTGCGCCTGAGGGATATGCCTTTCCTGGTGATCCGAGAAACTGGGAAAAAACAAAATACCAAACAGCTGAACTAAGTGAACTTGGGAAAAAACTACTCGGACTTGAAGCTTGGTCATAAGCGCTTATTTTATACATTTAATCAAAATCCACATTGATGAAAATTTTTCGATTACTAATGCTTTGTTTGTGCGCCTCAGGTTTTGCACAAGAGATGAACACCTATTTTGATGCCGTCAAATTTAGAAATATTGGTCCCTTTAGAGGAGGTCGTGCCAATGCAGGCACAGGAGTTGTTGGAGATGTACTAACCTATTATATGGGAACCACTGGTGGTGGAGTTTGGAAAACTTCAGACGCAGGGCAACACTGGACAAATATTTCTGACGGCTATTTTAAAACGAGTTCTGTCGGAGCTATTGCCGTATCTGAAAGTCATTCTAATGTAATTTATGTAGGTATGGGAGAACATGCTCCAAGAGGTGTAATGACCTCTCATGGAGATGGTGTATACAAATCAAAAGATGCAGGAAAAACCTGGGAGCATATGGGATTAGAACAAACACAGCACATCTCAAGAATTGTGGTTCATCCTGACAATCCAGATATCTTATGGGTAGCAGCCCAGGGACCCTTGCATGGGGCTTCTCAGCACAGAGGTATTTACAAATCAACCGATGGCGGAAAATCTTGGACGAAAACATTGTACAACAACAACTTGAGTGGGGCCAGTGAACTCAGTATAGACGCACAAAATCCTGATGTATTATACGCTGCAATGTGGGAACATCTTCGAACACCCTGGAAAGTAATCTCAGGAGGAGAGGGAAGTGGACTCTACAAATCTTCCGATGGAGGTATGACTTGGAAAAGCATTCACAATGGCTTACCTAAAGAAAAAGGTAAGATGGCCATTGCGGCATCTCGAGCAAATTCGAATAAAGTTGTGGCTCTAATTGAAAGTGACTCTAATCAAGAAAAAGGAGGCTTATTCGTTTCAAACAACGGTGGTGCAAAATGGACACGAGTAAGTGGAGACCATAGATTGATTCAGCGCGCCTGGTATTATATTGAAATAGCGCTTGACCCTCTTGATGAGGATACTATTTATGTGCTAAGTGCAGGCGCGTATAAGTCTATTGATGGCGGAAAAAACTGGGAACGTATTCGAAGTGCACATGGTGACTATCACGATTTATGGATCAACCCAAAAGACTCCAACAACTTAATTCTTACCAGCGATGGAGGAAGTGAAGTAAGTTTTAATGCTGGAAAACACTGGTCGAGAATAGACCATCTGCCGACGGCACAATTCTACAGGGTGACTACAGACCGATTATTCCCATACAATGTTTACGGGGGACAACAAGACAACACCTCAGTTAAAATTGCGAGCATCGGAATGGGGAGCCGAGGAATTTCAGAGCGACACTGGTCAGCTTCTGCAGGAGGTGAAAGTGCCTTTTTGGCCTTTGATCCAGATGCACCCAATAAGGTCATGGGAGGAAGTTACTTAGGTACCATAGAACTTTTGGATATCGAAAGTTCAACTAGCACGAATATCATGATTGAGCCCAACCTCTATCTTGGATTAGCCGCACGAGACATGAAATACTTATACAACTGGAACGCACCAATCCTGCGATCTATACATGAGGAAAATACGTATTTTCACGGTGCGCAATACCTGTTGAAAACAACAGACGAAGGACTTTCATGGAAAGAGATATCACCAGATTTAACGCGAAATGACGACGGCAAACAAGGAAAAGGTGGAGGTCCTTTAACCAATGAAGCAGTAGGAGCTGAAAACTACGGCACTTTGAGTTATGTAATTGAATCGCCGCACGAGGCAGGCGTAATTTACACAGGTAGTGATGATGGACTGCTCTACCTCACCAAAGATGGTGGTGAAACTTGGACCAATATCACCCCTAAAAATCTGAATGAAACACTCATAAACAGCATTGAGGTGTCACCTCACGATCCAGCAACGGTATATTTTGCGTCTACTCGTTATAAGTTCAATGATTTTACTCCTGAAATATATAAAAGTGAAGATTACGGTAAGTCTTGGAAGTTGATGACCAACGGTATTGGTCAAAATTCATACACTAGAGTGATTCGCGAGGATACCCAAAGAAAAGACTTACTCTTTGCGGGAACATTCGACGGTCTTTACGTTTCGTTTAATGGTGGTAAGAAATGGCGTTCGCTTCAGTTAAACCTACCTATAACACCTATAACCGATATCGCCGTTGCTCATGATGATGTCATTATTGCCACTCAAGGACGTTCGTTTTGGGTTTTAGATGATTTAGAATTAATAAGACAATACAAAAATCGAAAATCGAAAGATATTACACTTTATACTCCATCGAACACCATATGGCCAAATTGGTACGGTGGAATGAATTCAAATGCTGCAGATGGAACAGGAATGTTTACGGGGGTTAACCCTGCCTCAGGAATGGTTATTTATTATGAGATTGATAAAGTAAATTCTAATGAGGTGCTTCGTCTGAACATAAAAAATGAAGCTGGTGAACTGGTCAATACTTTTTCTTCTCAATCCGATGCCCATTATATTGCTTATGAAGGCGCCCCAAGCAGAGACCCTGTTTTATCTACTAAAAAAGGAATAAATCGTTTTGTTTGGAACCTGAGACACCAAAGTTTACCGGGAATACCCAAAGTATACATTGAAGGAGGGTTCAGTGGGCACAAAGCGATTCCAGGAACATACACGCTTGAATTGAGCTATGGTGATAAACAGGCTCAACAATCCACTACAATCGGAGCTAACCCGCTTATTAATTTAAATGCTGAAGCCTACGATGAATATCACGAATTTATGAGTGCTGCTGAAAAGACCTACTCTGTAATGACCTATAATACAGTGGCTTTATACAATATTCAACAAAAACTCAAATCGGTTCTAGAAGGTAAAGCAATTGATGCTAATTCCCCGTTATATACTGAAGGAATGCGCTTATTAGAATCGCTCAAGGGTTGGGATGCGCTCATGGTACAACGACTCTCTAAAGCTTATGATGACGTTGAAAATTATGAAAACGGATTTACGGCCTACTACATCACCTTGATTAATCAAGCCGATAGCTCCATCCCCAAAATCACCGAAGGGACTAAAGCTAAAATGACAGTATTGAATCAAAGATGGAATGCTCTACATGAAGAAGCAAAAAAGCTTGAAGCCTTAATTGAGCAATTTAATCGCAAGGCATTTGAAAACGGTCTTGGACTCCTTTCGAACTAAACTTAAGTCAACACATTAAATAAAATTCCAGCTACAACAGCTCCTGTAAAAGGACCCAAAACTGGAATCCAAGCATATGTCCAATCGGCATTCTTGTTTTTTCGTGGCAAGAACTGATACACCAGTCTTGGCCCGAAATCACGAGCCGGATTAATGGCATAACCCGTTGTTCCTCCTAATGCTATACCAATGACCCATATTAAAATCCCGACGGGAAGCGCATCTAATGCTCCTAATCCAAAATTAGCTACCTCAAGGCCATCAATTTCAATCTTGGGCGCAACAATAAATAGTACTCCAAAGACCAGCATAAAGGTACCTATGGCCTCACTAAAAAAGTTGTTGTGAAATTTTCGAATAGCCGGTCCAGTGCAAAATGTGCCCCGAACAGTATCCTCATCTGTGGTTGCTTTATAGTGGTCCACATACAAAAGGTAGGCCAGCCAACTTCCGAGCATAGCCCCACCTAATTGTGCGAGCATATAGCCTCCTGCCATAGACCACTGAAATTTTCCTGCCACGGCTAATCCTAAGGTCACTGCTGGATTTAAATGTGCCCCGCTGCTTTCGGCAGTTATAAATACGGCTACAAAAACAGCAAAACCCCATGCTGAAGTAATCAACACTAAGGGAGTTTCATTTTCACCATAAGTCTTTTTTAAGTTCACATTGGCTACCACCCCAGCTCCTAGTAATAAGAGTACTGCGGTTCCCACAAATTCTGCGATTAAAGGATTTTCGATCATAATATATATTGATTTATTAGTTGTTCAGCTTTGCTTATTTCTTCTTGTACCCAGTCTTCGTCTCGATCTAATTCAGCTGCCATGATTTTAGCAATAATTGGCACAAGACTAAGGGTTTCTTTGGCGTTTAAAAATAAACATCGATTTCTTCTGGCAACGATGTCTTCCACATGTAGCGCCATCTCGCAACGCACGCTCCATATGATTTGATTTTTGCTAAGGTGAAAGTATTCTGAAAGTGATTTATTGTCTTCCTGAGGACCGGTATTTTCGACCTTGTCCTTATCTGACCCGTAAAAATGCAAGGGGCCATCGAAGTTATCCATCTGCATATAACCGTGTAGTTTGAGCTTCTCTGTATTGCAGGGAATCATTTCTAAATCCCCGACTATAGTTGCTGTATCTAAGGTGTCTTCTGCCATTTTACGGTAGGTTGTCCATTTTCCTCCAAGGATACTGACCAGACCACTTTCACTGACATTTACCTTGTGATGCCTTGAAATTTCCTTGGATTTTACATTGGGATCATTAACTGAAACTAAAGGACGTAATCCAGCAAAAACACTTTTGACATCTGCTCTTTTGGGCTTATTTTTCATGTATAAGGCAGCATTACTCAAGATAAAATCAATTTCTTCTTCAAGCGCTTGAGGTTCTACTGCAATGTTGTCTAGAGGGGTATCTGTTGTTCCTACAACTACGTGGTCATGCCAGGGAACCGCAAATAACACTCTGCCATCTGTGGTATTAGGTATCATAAAAGCATGTTCGCCTTCTAAAAAAGAGGAGTCCAAAACCAAATGCACGCCTTGACTTGCTGTAAGCATTTTTGGTTTATTGGGCTCATCAAGTTGTAAAATACCGTCGGCAAAAACTCCAGTCGCGTTGATTAATACTTTTGTTTTCACCTGATGTATTTCACCGCTTTCGTTATCTCTAATGGTTGCCCCTGATATTTTCTCATTCGTTTTGCTGATCTCGACAAGCTCCATATAATTTAAGAGACAACCACCTAAATCAACAGCAGTTTGCGCTAAAGTAACGGCCATTCTCGCGTCGTCAAACTGTCCGTCATGATAAATGACACCACCGTGTAACTCTTCTTCGTTTAGATTGTCTAATAGTTCCAGGGTTTCTTCTTTACTAATCCATGAGGAGGCTTTTAAGCCTAATTTACCCGCCATCATATCATAGATTTTAAGCCCTAAACCATAGTATAATCCAGCCCACCAATGGTAGGTTGGAATAATAAAGCTCATGTCTTGCACCAAGTGTGGCGCATTGAGCTTCATCAGACCTCTTTCTTTCAGGGCTTCAATGACCAATGAAACATCACCGTTTTGCAGGTAGCGCACACCACCGTGCACCAGTTTTGTGCTTCTTGAAGAGGTTCCCTTGGCAAAATCATACTTTTCGACCAAAAGAGTTTTATAACCCCGTTGTGCGGCATCAACAGCTATACCCAAACCACTTGCGCCTCCTCCAACGACAACTACATCCCACTGTTCTGTAGATGTAAGTTGACTTAATTGTTGTTTTCTATTCATTAAATCAGTGTACCTTTTCTATTCGATTATTCCACATTTCAATAATTTTTTTGGCGTCGTTATCTGGTGAGGGATGAAAGATTTTATCCTCTTGCCACATGGTTTTAATTTCGTCTTTTGAAGACCAGAATCCAACCGCTAGACCAGCCAAAAATGCGGCGCCCATTGCTGTAGTTTCTGTTTCTTTAGGCCTTACTACTTCTGTGTTCAATAAATCAGATTGTATTTGCATGAGTAAATTGTTATTACTAGCTCCACCATCTACCTTTAAACTAGAAAATTGAAGGCCCGCATCTTTTTGCATTTCTACAATGATTTCCATTGACCTTAACGCAATAGCTTCAAGGGCTGCTCTTGCGATATGCGCATCTGTAGTTCCTCTGGTGAGTCCAATGATTGCTCCGGTTGCATTTGGATTCCAGTAGGGTGCACCCAAACCTGTAAGGGCTGGAATGAATGTAACACCACCGTTGTCTTTAACACTTGATGCCAAAGCCTCGATTTCAGGAGCACTATCTATTAGACGTAGCTGATCTCTTAGCCATTGCACCAAAGCACCAGCGACAAAAATACTTCCTTCTATGGCGTATTCAACCTGGTCTCCAATTTTCCAGGCAATAGTAGTGAGCATATTATTTTTGGATTGTACGGCCATTTTTCCTGTATTCATGATACAAAAGCATCCGGTTCCATAGGTGTTTTTTACCTCTCCTTCATTCCAACAAAGTTGACCGAATAAGGCGGCTTGTTGATCTCCAGCGATACCACTGATGGGTATCGAGGCGCCCAAAACTCTTGTATCTGTATGGGCGACTATTCCTGAGGAAGACACAACCTCAGGCATCATTTTTTCAGGAACATCTAGCAATGTCATGAGCTCATTATCCCACCCTAGTTCGTGTATATTATAGAGAAGCGTTCTACTGGCGTTAGTAACATCAGTGACATGCTTTGAACCAGCTGTCAATTTATAGATCAACCAACTATCGATGGTGCCAAAAGCGAGGTCACCCTCTTTTGCTTGCTCTCGCAACTCATCCGATTGATCGAGAATCCATTTGATTTTTGTGCCTGAAAAATAGGCATCTAATACCAGGCCTGTTTTTTGAACGAATAAATCAGCATTACCTTCTTTTTTTAGTGTTTCGCAGGTAGCACTCGTACGACGATCTTGCCAAACAATAGCCTTGCCCACTGGCAAGCCTGTTTTCTTGTTCCAAACTACTGTAGTCTCTCTTTGATTGGTAATTCCGATTGCAGCTATTTCTTCTAGACTTGTATTGGCTAGTTGAACTACCTCGTTAATTACCTTGAGCTGGGTATTCCATATTTCTTCTGCATCGTGTTCAACCCATCCATTTTGAGGAAAGTATTGCTGAAATTCTCGTTGAGCAGTAGCTATTTTTGTCCCTTTTTTATCAAAAAGAATGGCTCTTGAACTTGTGGTTCCAGCATCAATAGCAAGTATATACGATTTCATACTATTTATTTAGTCGTGTTAGTTGCGAACAAATTAGAAAAAAAATGGCACATAAGTGTTTAGGATAACTTAAGATTTGGTTTAGAAATCTTTGGTATTTATAAAGGTCTGAAAATACCTTACGTTTTAGCGCTTATTTAATAATTGAACTGATGAAATCTATAAATGACGACTAGTTCATCATTAGCTTAATTGCTTTGATTTTTGGAATTCTTGACTATTTATTGGGCTCACAAACTACTCACCAATATTGCAGAATGCATGGAGGTGACAATCCGATGCATATGGAAATTCACAAAAAACACATAATAGAATCTGAGAGAGAAAACGTCTTTATTTGGAAAAGTGACGAGGGTGGAGTGTCTTAATTAAGTGATCAAAGCGCCGTTGAAATTTTTGTTGATTCCACAACTGCAGATGGCGAAAGAAAAATAAGGGTAATTGTTAAATCCGAAGAAGATTAATTACGGTTCCAATCAAAATTATATTTCAATCGTATCACGTGATACTTTTGTTTAATCATTGTCACGTCTTTTGAGGTCTCAAGAAAATACCTGATTCCTAATTTTTGGTTTTTTGAAACTTTGATATTGGTAGAAAGGCCATAGCGATAAGACTTCTCTAGTTCTCCTTCTACTTCTTTAATGTACTCCACAAAAAACGTAGGGTCGTAAGACCAATTCTTAATGTTCAATTCAAAAGAAGGTCTAAAGCGAATCGCTTGTTTGTTTTTATCTAAGCCCTGAAGTGAATTTCTTTTTTGATAGGCCGAACGAAAAGCAAACTTACCAAGCTTCACCTTTTGCTTGAATTCAGCAGCAATCCTATACCTAAAAAAACTTTGATATCCTTGTATGGCACCACGATTATCATTTTTTCTCAAAAAGCGAAACTGAGCGGACAACTCAATTTTTTTGGAAGGGTTAAAATGAACATCTGCTTCTGTAAAGAAATTGTCTATCGTCTCGTAATTTTCTTTTAATCTCAAGTTTTGACTCAGGCCTAACTCCCATTTACGTGCAATTGGAATCTCAACCCCTATTTCGGTCCATAATTTGTTACTGCTTTGTTGGGCTTGGAGATTAAATAAAGCCATACAAAAAGAGAAAAATATGATTTTATTCGCTTTCATTAGTAGAACAGATGAACTGTAATTTGACTTAATACTTTATCGACTTTAGCAACTTTGTGATATTTTATGACGCACCCTAATTTTTGCTCTTGAAGTTCAACTTCTTTGGAAATATTCTCTTCCAGACCCTCCATGTCATAGGGAATCATAAGTTGTATCTTTTGATCTGTCACACTCGGTGTTCTGTTCTGACTTTTCGTAGAAGGAGGCTTTTTTAAAAATTTCTCTCCAATAAAAATTGCGCTCAATACGATGATGTTCACTACTAAAAGTTCTAACGTATTTAGAAAGCCTTCTGAGAGCGAATTGATTACAGTCATACCTATAATGACAAATAAGTAAGTCATTTGATCGTTATGCAGAGGTTCCGTTCGAAACCGAATAATGCCGAAAATGGCAAACAAACCAAGTGCCATTCCCAGGTTTAGATCTAAGTTTTTGAGCGTGTAACACAAGAAATAAATCACCAAGCTGATGATTAAAAATGTAAAAGAAAACACTTTTAGAATAGCTTGCTTTCTAATCATGAGAATAAGTGAAGCGATAAAAACAAGATTAATTATAAACCTCGTTCCCATATCTAACCAATCAAATATCAATATTTCAATTTTATAAGGATTAAACACAAAGTAAAGCATTTTAAACTTATTTGTATATTCATGATTCTTAAATATTGACTATGAAAGACTTAAAGTATTTATTCGCCTATACAATACCCATGGTAACCGCAATAAGTATATATGCTAAAGGGGTGTTTACTTTTACCACTCCAATTTATGCTTTCATTGTAATTCCTGTTTTAGAACTCATCATCAAAGAGCGACATGACGATTTTAGCGAAGAAGAGCTTAGTTCAAGAAAACTCGATCGATTTTTTGATTTTTTATTATACCTCAACATCCCTTTTGTTTTTGTGCTTCTTTTTATAGGACTGAATAAACTTTCTGTTGAGACTTACACGCTATCTGAATATATCGGCCTAGTGCTGTCTCTAGGTATACTACTAGCGACCAATGCCATAAATGTCGCTCATGAACTAGGGCACCGTAAAGATTTGTTTGAGCGTAGTTTAGGAAAACTTCTTCTTTTGCCTTGTCTCTACATGCATTTTTATTTGGAGCATAATTTTGGGCATCACACCTATGTAGCAACCCCAGAAGATCCTGCCACTTCTAAAAAAAATCAAAGTGTTTATCATTTTTGGTTTAGCTCTGTCGTTGGCCAATATATCAATGCTTGGAACGTACAACTTCGTCTTCTCAAAAATAATAAGCACTCTTTTATATCGATACACAATGATATGATTTGGTACCACTTTTTTCAACTGACCTACCTGTTAGTCGTTGCCTATTTCTTTGGACTGACAGGACTTTACTTTGCTATTGGAGTAGGTGTACTCTCCTTTATATTTTTGGAGACTATCAACTACATCGAACACTATGGGTTAGAGCGAAAAAAGCAGGCAAATGGCCGATACGAAAGGGTAAAGCCACACCATTCGTGGAATTCAAATCACCTGATTGGTCGCATTGTATTATACGAACTCACAAGACACAGTGATCATCATTTCATCGCGTCTAAAAAATACCAAATACTCGAAAATAAGTCTGAAAGCCCTCAGCTACCTTATGGATATCCGACCTCAATACTCATTTCATTAGTCCCCCCACTTTGGTTTGGATTAATGAATAAACGTCTTCCGAAAGCTTAGCTCTTTAATTTCTAACTTTTGAGTATTTGTTTGAACCTACATTAGGGGGCAGCTCAATTTTGTTGGTCACTTTGGAGGTGACATCTTTTCCTGATGCACAAGAGCTGAACATAAAAAGAATAGCTGAGGCGAAAAATGCTAGAGTTATCGATTGTTTAATCCTACTTGAATATAAGAATTATTCCTGTGACTCTCTTTCTACAAGTAGGATAGCCGATTGAGGTACAATGAAGTACTTTTCTTTTTTAAAGCTAACTTCAAAGGAGCTGTTTTTCAAAAAAATGGCCAAATCTCCTTCTTCAATTTGCAAGGGGAGGTACTGAACTTCTTCATGTTCGTTCTTCCAAAGCTCATCGGGTTCAACGGGATTAGGAAGCGCATAACCTGGCCCGACTTTAACCACAAAACCCTGTTGAATTTTTTCTTTTTCACGAACACCAGGAGGTAAAATCAATCCACTATCTGTTCTCTCAGATTCTGATAAGGGCTTAACCAGAACGCGATCGCCAATAACATGCAGATTGTCAAAAGAATGAATTTGATTTATCATAAACTCTAACTCTTAAATGGAAAGGCAAAAATAATACGAATGCCTTGAACATCGACTTGGTCTTTTTGTATTATTGTTTGATATTACGAGACTATGTTTGAAAATTTTTGGATTGCTGCTATTGCTGCCCTCTTATTGGGTATTTCCAAATCAGGTATCAAGGGAATTTCTTCTGTTATTGTTGCAGGTATGGCCTTCGTATTTGGTGCAAAAGCTTCAACAGGTATTCTCATGCCACTGCTAATTTCCGCAGACATAGTGGCTGTATGGTATTACCAAAAACACGCGCACTGGAATTACATTAAAAAATTAGCTCCTACCATTGTTTTAGGAATTCTTATTGGTGTTATATACGGTCAACAAATTGAACAAGAATCCTTTAAAGTGGTAATGGCTTCCATTGTCATACTCAGTGCTGTTGTTATGGCCCTTATGGATTACATTACCTCAAAAACAGTGCCCTCTCATTGGAGTTTCGCAGGGATAATGGGATTGAGCACAGGTTTTACTACTATGGTTGGGAATTTGGCCGGTGCTTTTTCAAACCTTTATTTTTTGGCAATGAGGGTGCCCAAAAATGTGTTTATAGGAACAGCGGCTTGGTTGTTTTTTTTGACCAACATTTTCAAGGTTCCATTCCATGTATTTTATTGGAAAACCATCAATGTCAACTCTTTGAGCATCAGCCTTCAGCTCGTTCCCTTCGTGCTGATCGGATTTTTTGCAGGAATTAAACTGGTCTCTCTTATCAACGAGAGACACTATCGCAAACTTATTTTGCTATTCACCGCACTGAGCGGACTCGTTATTCTCTTTTAATTACTGCATCATAGGCAATACCACCTTAGAAGGGTATTTTCTGCTATGGTGAACTTTATTGTGAGCAACCACACCTTCTGACTCGTCGTAATTATTTCCTCCGGTATTAAGATTCCTTGCAAACCTTGGAAAGTTACTGCTACTGACTTCAATGCGTATGCGATGTCCTTTTTTGAAATAATTTGAAGTAGACAAGGCGGATAGTTCTAATTTGACTACTTCTCCTTTGGTCAAGAAAACTTCCTTGTCGTATCCCTCTCTATATCGAGCACGTTGAATAGTTTCATCTAAATTATAGGCGCTTCCGTCAGGATGCACATCTATTAATTTCACTGTAAAATCCGTGTCTAAAACATCTGAAGAAATGTATAATGTCGTTTTGATTTCACCACTCACTTCAACTCCTTTTTCTAAAACAGGAGTTGTATACACCAAAATGTCGTCGCGCTCTTCCATGATTTGTTGATCAAATGATCCTCCTTTAACAGCGTTTCCAGTACAACACACATTTCCTCCATAAGAGTCCACTGGATTCATGGGGTCGTAGGTAAATGTATCAGGTTTATCTGCTGAAGACGATCTTTTTCTCGACAGAACTCCATCGCCCTTTAAGGTGTTTGCTGTACCCTCAGAATGCAAGTAATAGGTCACGTTTTTGACCCCTTGAGGAGGCCAGGTTTCTGAAGATTGCCATTTATTCATTCCCATAGTATAATACTGAACTCTAGGGGTCTTCTCTTTGAAATCGTTTTCTTCTCCTTTGAGCCACATGTCAAACCAGCCGTAAATTTGTTCATCGTAATTTAATCTCGCATCTCCCACTGAAAGCTCGCCGACCACAGTGTTCTCTTTAGCTCTTTTAAAGCCACAATGCAATGTAGGAGCAATTACTAAATATTGATTGTCTCTAACTTCAGGATCCGATGCGTTTTTTCTAACGTGATTAAAGAGCGCCAGATTAGGACTTATAGAAACATCGTACCAAGATGCAAACCAAAAACTAGGGACTCCGAAATCCATAGTATCGTGGTATAAACCCCCTTGATACCATTTAGGATCTTTAGGTTTTCTATTAACCATGCGGTCAAAAATTTCTCTTTTTCCATTTACGTTTTGAAGAATGTCTGTAATGGGCAAATGTCTCAGCGCTTTAGACATATCTACACTGGGGTTTTCAGGTGATAAGTCGTAAAATCTAGAGATTCGAATAAGATCTTCTTGACTAGCACCAAGTGGAATTCTCGGTTTGTATTTATCGTGTTCGACTCCGTATAACCAAGCTAAAAACAACAATTGCTCTACACCTCCTCTATACCAATTTCCCTGCTCTACATATTCACCCACTTCACCCACACCTGCTCCAAATCCTTGAGGCACCATGGCAGCATGTGAGGGATGGTCTAAAGCTGCAACTGCCATCTGCCACTCGGCCGTTGAAGAACATCCAATAGTTCCGATTTTTCCATTAGACCAGCTCTGATTTTTAAGCCAAGTAAAAGCGTCATAGCCATCGGTTAAGGGCATTCCTAAAATATCCCATTGTCCTTCGGAATAATAACGACCTCTTTCATTTTGAACGACATAAGCATATCCGCGCTTAACTGCTGCTAGAGCTGCTTTAACATGTCGATCTCTGAATTCTCCATTTTGCCAAGAATTAAAATTATATGGCGTTCTAGAAAAGATGACAGGTACTTTTTCATCCGTTTTGGGTCGATAAATATCTGTTGCCAGTCGGATACCATCACGCATAGACATCATGATTTTTTGATCGATATGGGCTATAGCTTCCAATTCAATTACAGTTGGATCGTCCTGGGGCAATCCGTGCATTTGGCCTATGGCGTAATTCAGCGATAGCAAAAGGGTAACGCAAAGTGTAAAAAATTTAGAAAAAGCTTTCATAATTATGATTTTGAGATGTTAGAGTAGTTTTTTATGAGAATACCAAGTAAAGCTAAGGTGAAAACTCCCATAGCAATTTGAGTAGTAACAATAATTTCCGGATAGTTTGAATTAAAGCCACTTTCTGACAGATGTTTACTATAAATCCCGAAATAGGCCCAAATTAAAACTAAGGCATATGCGCCTTTTTTAAATATCAATAACTGAGAGAGTCCAATAGCGACACCCACACTGAGTATAACAATGGTCCATAAAGTTTCTGAAATGCCATAAAATGGAATATCATAGGTTGAAAAATAAGCCGTGAAATTGGCTATAGTCGCTACTGTTATCCAGCCAAAATAAACCGTAAAAGGCAATCGTAAGAAAACAGCCCGTATCAAAGACAATTCAAGAGAGTTTAAAACGATATTCAACCAAATTAAAGTCAATAGTAAGAAGAGCATTACCCCTAACGATAAAACAATCATTTCGTGATGCCATACAAAAATCCAGCAGCTATTCAGAATACTATTGGCGATAAATAAAGGAAAAGCCGTTTTCGGAAGTTTTTCAAAATTAGACTTGAAAAGAATCGCTACACTAAATCCTAGTAAAAGGCTATAAATCAATCCCCATATGGTAAAAGTTGAACCCGAAGGAGTAAACAAATTGGCGTACTGATCGGATATTTCTCCTGTAGTTTTATTGTTTATCGGAAGAATATTGGCTAAAGCGTTTACCGCAATCATTTGAACAAACCCTGTAAGTACAATCGTTTTGAGCAGTACGCTTCTCATAAAACTGTTTTAAAATACCACTTTACAATTTAACAAATAAATAAGAACCTTCTGTTTTTTTTGTGTTTTCTTGAATCTCAAAACTTTTCTTTTTAAAGTGTAAGTGATGAGATCATACGCCTATGAATTCGACTGACTCAAACCCTCACAACAGAGAGCTATTGACTCTAGGTTTACTCCTATTTCTTTCAGGATGTATTGCCAAAATTCCTTTTATCATCGATTATCCTGAAGATTCGTTTTACGCTCACTTTACGGGAGTCATACTTGTCCCTACATGGTCTTACTACATAGCACTCAAGAGAAAAAACACCTTTATATACCCTCTGATTAGTAGTTTATTTGCCGTAATTATCGCTTTCCTCTTAAAGTACTTTTTTGGTTTTTCAGAAGGCGATTCTTTTGATATTGCTTTAATTCATTCGGTAGTCATCTTTCTTTTTTGTATCGGCTTTGCGTTTTTAGGTGCGAACTGGAATGAGACAAAAGAACGAATGCGTTATCTCAAGTTTTTGATTGATACCGCAGTGGTGTCCGGACTACTGCTAATTAGCTCTATTGTATTTTCCGGAATTACCTTAGAACTTTTTACCCTAACTGCCTTGGATATCGAAAGCTTTTATATCGAAAATGTTGTGGTTTGGGGAATACCAGCAATACCAATAATCGGAAGCTACCTCGTTTTAAACAATCCCGACTTAGTTGAAAAAGTTACTCCCCTCCTTTCTAAAATATTCAGCCCTCTCGCTTTTATAGCACTTGTGTTATTCAGTATAGCACTAGTGTTTGCCCCCAATAATATCTTTGAAGATCGCGAGTTGCTATTGCTTTTTAATTTAATCTTGATAGCCGTGTGTGCACTTATTTTATTCTCAGTGAGTGACAAAAACTTAAAACAAAGACAGTGGAAAATTATTCGCTTGTTGAGCTATATAACCACTTTAGATAATTTGATAGCCCTTCTTGCAATAGGCTATCGCATTTTTGAAAACGGCTTAACACCAAATCGCTTTACCCTTATTGGAATTAACTTGATGCTCTTTATTCAACTTCTATCGCTTAACAAACAACTCTATCATGCCTTTTCGCAAAAGGCAATTAAAAACGTTGTAAAAATCGTTTCAGGACCTTATCTCAATATCTATTTGTGGTGGTCAATAGCAATAGTCTTTGTTGTGATACCCTTTTGGTTTTAATCTTTTTGAAGAAAAAAATGTTCTGTTTATCGATTGATATCCTAGCTCACTTGCAAGAAACAACTGAACGTGCTTTTTTGAATTTGGTCTAATTTTTCTTGGCTAACCTTTTGAAAACTATATTTTTAATTGCTTTCATAGCATAGTGAATACATAACTAAAAATGAACGTTAGTTTAACACTAGCGTTCATTCGTCGAAAATTTTAAATATTCAAAAGTATTCCACGTTATAGCATAGAATACTTTGAAGACAGCAAATGAATAAGTGGTACAAATTGAAAAAGAGGCATAATTTTTTAACAGAAGAAGAGCGGCTAAAAGAACTAAGAGAAATCGTTCACAAAATAAAATCAGAGTACATTGACGATGTAGCAAATAGCGCGCATCAAGACCAAATTACTATAAGACAAGCTATTAATCATTTGGATGAATTAGACAATGAACTCAGAAATTTAAACACTGGAGTTTAGCGTGTCATTTAAATTGCAATTTACTATTTATAAGAAATAATTTTATATTTTAAAAGTGTGTGTTTTAGCAATTCTTGCTTCTTTAATTAGTCATTAAACGCCAGTTTCACTGGCGTTTTTTTTATTGGTCAACATACCTGACCTCACCTGCTTGTCGCACTTCATTTCCAATTTGCTCAGTTAGCGCATCTCCTAAAACAAATCTTATTGAATCTGCGATTTTCAAAATTTCTCGTGTTTTTTCTGGATACTTATCTGCAATGTTATTAGACTCTATTGGATCATCGATTAGATGATACAACTCAGGAACTTCTATTTTATTCATCTCGTAATTTATAGGAAGTCCATCATCTGTGCCAATTCGACCATTTAAAGATCTGTAGGTATGAGGCAGGTACAATTTATAATCTTTGTGACGAATGGCGTGAAGCTCATTTACACGATAGTAAAAAAAAAGGTTTTTATGCGGACTTACTTCTGAGGTATTGGTCAATAATGGAACTAAAGACTTGCCATCTATCTTTAGTTCAGGCATTTTGGCATTAGTCCATTCTGCAATTGTGGGTAACCAATCTATACCCATAGCCGGCTGATCGATAATTCTCGGAGATTTAATTGATTTGGGATAAGACACTATAGCAGGAACTCGGTGTCCTCCCTCCCAATTTGTGCCTTTTCCTTCTCTGTAAATGCCCGATGAACCTGAATGACCTCCGTAAGATAACCATGGACCGTTGTCTGAGGTAAATACAATAATCGTATTATTTAAAAGATCTAAATCTTCGAGATGTTGAACAAGACGTCCAAACTCGTGGTCTATTTCGTGAATTACGTCTCCATAAAGTCCTCGCTCTTGAGTTCCTTGAAATTTAGGATGCGCAAAAAGAGGTACATGAGGCTGTGGATGGGGCAGGTAAACGAAAAAAGGTTGGTCTTTATGCGTACTGATAAAGTCTATGGCTTCTTGGGTGAATTCTCGAGTTAAGGTCGATTGATCTGTCAACTTTCGAATAGGCTCTTCATTTTTGTATAGAAAAATATCATCAAAATTGAACCAGCTTCCTTGCTGTGGATGATAGGGCCACATATCATTGGAATAAAGGATACCGTAGAATTCATCAAATCCTTGCCTCGTAGGCAAAAAAGGAGTTGCATCACCAAGATGCCATTTGCCGAAAATTCCGGTGGCATATCCTTCTTCTTTCAGCATTTCTGCTGTAGTGGTTTCAGCTGGATTCAAGCCGATTTTTGCATTGGGCATAAAGGCATTATGTATGCCTATTCGGTTGGGATAACAACCTGTTAAAATAGATGCCCTTGAAGCAGAGCACACGGGCTGTGTCGCGTAATAAGAAGTGAAATAAACCCCTTCTCTTGCCAATTTGTCGAGATTTGGAGTACTGAAATCTTGTGCTCCATAAATGCCCAAATCGCCGTATCCTTGATCGTCAGTAAGAATAAAAATAACGTTGGGTGGAGCCTGTTCAAGTGAAGCCTCTGAACAAGACAAAAAACACAAGGCAAAAACGAAAGCGTATGTTCTCATAATTATAAGGTTTGCTCAATTCAATGGCTGAAGTTACAAATTCATCTCTCAAAAAATTATTTAGCATTTAATATCTTTAAAATGAAATTACATCTCGATGAAAATCTATTCTTATCTATTGAGTCTGATGCTATTCGCATTCGTTTCATGCAAACAAAAAAAAGCGGAGACCCCTCAAGGTGCGCAAACCTTGACCTACTTGGCTCTTGGTGACAGTTATACCATCGGAGAATCTGTAACTGAATTGGGGCGCTGGCCTCATCAATTGGCTAAGGTCTTAGAACCGATTATCAAACAGTCACTGCTAACCACTATAGTGGCTAAAACAGGATGGACTACTAACGAATTAAATCAAGGCATAAATGAAGCTTCATTGGAAACTAACTATGATTTAATATCACTTTTGATTGGAGTAAACAATCAATATCGAGGCCGATCTATCGAAGAATATAAACTTGAATTCGAATCCTTATTAAAAAGAGCCGTAGCTTTCAAAAGGAATGACAATAGTCCTGTTTTTGTTGTTTCTATACCCGATTATGGTGTAACTCCTTTTGTGCAAAATTCAAATCGCGACCCAATACAAATCGCTTCAGAAATCGATTTGTTCAACAAGGCCGCAGAACAGATTTGCGCTCAATATGGGATTCCTTTTTACAATATCACAGGAATTTCAAGAACGGCCGCGAACGATCCTAATTTAATCGCAGAAGACGGATTACATCCTTCAGCTCAAATGTATCGTTTGTGGGTCGACTATTTTCATGCAGCTATCGCTGATAAACTCCTTGCTAATGAAACTCCCTAAGTCTTATTATGTAGCTCTTGCACTGTTTACTGTTGTACTTCAAGCGCAAGAATTTAATGAAATTAAGGTTGATTCTATAGTAACCGCAGGAATCAAAACCCAAGCCTATCCAGGCGCTCAACTTTTGGTTTTCAAAAAAGGACAGGTCGTTCATCACAAATCCTATGGTTACCACACTTACGATTCCTTGGTTCAAGTTGAAGACCATCATTTATACGATTTGGCGTCGGTAACTAAGATTCTCGCTGGAACACTTTCATTCATGAAAATTTATGAGACTGGAGGTGTTGACCTCAACGCTCCGATTAAGACCTATTTTAAACGTCTTGAAAACACCAATAAAAAAAACTCCACTTTAAAAGAAATACTCAGCCATAGTGCAGGATGGGAGCCTTATATTGCTCATCAAACTACGCTCAGACGCAAAAACGGACGCTTTAAAAAAAGAGGGGTCTCTTTAGAAAGGTCCTCGAAATATCCGACAGCTGTTTACGATGACCTTTATGCACATAAAGACTACAAAAAATTAATTTATAAGCGCATTGCAAAAACAAAGCTGAGAACAAAAGGAGAATATCTTTACTCAGGCCTTTGGTTCTTTTTTCTCCCTGAGTGGATAGAAGAGCGAACCGGAAAGTCTTTTTCAAACTTTTTATCTGATTCCTTTTACAAACCCTTAGGTGCTGATAGATTAGGCTTTTTGCCCTTAGAAAAATTTCCAAAAGCCGAAATTGTTCCTACAGAAATCGATTCCTATTTTAGAAATAATCTTGTACAGGGTTGGGTGCATGATGAGGCTGCTGCCCTTATGGGAGGTATTTCTGGAAATGCAGGTCTTTTTGGCAATGCGGAATCTATTGCAAAAGTTTTGGAAATGTTGCTCTACGGTGGCACTTACCAGAGCCAATCTTATTTGAAGAAATCTACCGTAGACCTTTTCACCCAAAAGGCTTACCCCAATCAAATCAATCGAAGAGGATTGGGTTTTGACAAACCCGATTACCTAATTGAAGAGACTTACCCATCAAAAAGCCTTTCGCCTCAAAGCTATGGACATACAGGCTTTACAGGCACTTTCGTTTGGGTCGACCCTATCTATGAAACCTTTATTGTTTTTTTAACCAACCGTGTTTATCCTAGTCGCTCCCAAAGAGGTCTATATCAACTTGGGATTCGCTCAAAGCTTATTGAACTCACTATAGGTATTCCTTAAGTTCTTAATTCGCACTCATCTTGCGCATCTTTTCGGCCAAGTCTGCGATGGCCTTAGCATACCTATTGTCCCATTCTTTGAGTTTTTTAGTTCTTTGAATGGCAAGCTCGTATTCGATTCCGGGTAAAATCCAAGAAGCGTATCCCGAAAACGGATCTGATGAGGCGTAAATTGATTTAAACCAATCTCCATAATACATGCCTTTTTGGTCGATAAAGCTCTTTTCTAATGCGATTAATTGTCGATTTAAGAATTGAATTTCTACCGCGCTTAGATTTATATCATTCAATCTATTCGACAAATTTTCTGTGGCAGATGTTGCAACCTTACTTAAATCATTGATGGCTTGTCGTGTTTTTTCAAATCCTTCAAAACCTGATTTTAGTTCCCGTACTTTTTCTTCAGCGCGATCAAAATGCATCGTTAAATCATTGGGGTATCTATTGAGATCGTAGGGAATCAGCGTCGCATTGGCCAATCTCAAACTCATAATACCTGCAAACTTTTCTATGGTAGCACCCATTTGAAATTCAGGATCAACGAAACGCTCGTAATAACGAAATGAATCATAATTTGAGTGATATACCGTTGTGCCTCCTGCTCCACCACTCATTGAAGGTACTCCGACATGCATATAAAAACCGATATGGTCAGAACCTCCTCCTAAATTTCCAATTGATGGTGCTTCTTTTGCACCCCTCCACTGATCGTATAAGGACAATTCTGAATAAGGATAATCAACTTCCTTAGCAGTAGCTAACACTAATTCTTTTAAACTAGGAGAAGAAGATGCTCCAAATCGTTTTCCGGATACCCCACCATCAAAATTCATATAGGCCACCGCCTTCGCATTGAGTTCATCTCGCATCTCTTCAACCCATTCAGCAGATCCTATAACACCGTGCTCTTCAGCATCCCAGTGTCCAATTAAAATTGACCTTTTTGGCCCTTTGCCTTCTTTTACTAATTTTCCTAGAGTTTCACTTAAACTAATTAGCATAGCCGTTCCACTATTCGGGTCAGTAGCTCCAAAGCCCCAAGCGTCGAGGTGACAACCTAATATAATCCACTCATCAGGATATACGCTACCTTTTACAGTTCCTATAACGTTGTGAACGCGAACAAACTCTCTTGGTTGATTTACTTTAAGGAATACTTTCAGGTCAGACCCTCCCTGCAATCTATAGGTAAAAGGAAGACCTCCTTGCCATCCACTTGGCACTACATCACCATTCATCTGACCTAAAATTTCTTTGGCTGCACCATAACCAATTGGTGTTACTGGAATGCTATGCAATTGAGTATCCTCAGGTTTTTTGCGTTTTATTTTGATATCACCATCTAAAGGCAAGGCCGGTTCATAAGGCGTAAGAGGATCTCCAGTAAAATCTTCTGTCAACAAAGATCCTCTTTGTATAGTGCTTTCAGAATAGTAAGGCCCTTCGGGATACCCCAAGCCCTTAAAATAACCGCTGTCCATTGGGTCTGTAAATATGATTAAACCTGAGGCTCCAGCAGCCTCAGCAAACTTAGCCTTGTATCCTCTAAAATTTCCGCCATATCGAGCAATAACGATTTTGCCGCTAACATCAATCCCCATATCTTGAAGCTTTTCAAAATCTTCTTTTCTCCCGTAATTGGCGTAAACAACCTCAGCAGTTACCTCGCCCGAACCTGAATAGGCATTCCATCCCTTCCAGAGATCTTCATCTGAAGAAAAAGGATCGCCTTCAACGATATCTTCCTTCATCGAAAGCGGCTGTCTTTTCGGCTGAACGATTTCAAGATAAGACTCACCAGGTGCTTTAGACATATAGATGTCGTATGGATATTTCTTCACGGATAAGCCCCCATTGCTCATGCTTTTTGCGATATAGTCAATGACATCATTATTGGCCTTACTACCAGCAACATGAGGTTTCTTGGTTAATTCTTTAAGGTGTATTTTAAATCTTGTCTCGTCAATAAGGTTGGTAAATAGTTCCTCTGTAGCGAGCTGATTTTTCCAATCTGATGCGGTAAATCCAGTTTGTGCAGCGGCACTTAGGCTTAGCATACTCAAAAGAAAAAGGCATTTTTTCATAGTTCAGAAATTTTGAATTTTCTATTCTTTAAATGTAAGTATTTTAGAGGCATTCAATATTTTAGTCTTATGAAAAAACATGCACTTCTTTTAAGCTCATTGCTGTTTACTTCAGTTTGGGCTCAAAATCAAAAAGAACTTGAGCAGGTTGTAGCCCAAGAAATTCAAACGAGTTTTGAACAATTTAAGGCTTTACTAAGTCTTCCTAATGATGCTAATTATCCTCAGGATATTGCGCAAAACATCAATTGGATTGAATCGGCCTTTGAAAAAAGAGGGTTTTCGACCGTACAAATCGAAACTGAAGGAGCACCACTAGTACTGGCCCAACGAAATTTTCACAAAAAAGCATCAACACTTTTGGTCTATCTTCAAGTTGATGGACAACCTGTAGATTCTACTCGATGGTTTCAAGAAAATCCCTATAAAGCTGCCCTAAAATCTCAAAATAGTGATGGTAGCTGGATTGAAATACCTTGGGAAAACATAAAAAACTACGATCCAGAATGGAGGATTTTTGCCCGTTCTGCAAGTGATGCCAAAGGGCCTATTACCATGTTTTTAAGTGCTGTAGATGCACTAGAGCGCCTTAAGATGATTCCTGATTTTAACATTAAAGTAATTTTAGATTTCGAAGAAGAATTAGGTTCTCCCAACCTTCCAGCAGCTGTGCTTCAAAACAAATCTATTCTGAAAGCGGATAGACTGGTCATTTTTGATGGTCCAAGGCATCGCCTCAATAAGCCAACACTAACTTTCGGGGCAAGAGGTATTTCTACGATTCAACTCACTACTTATGGACCGATTGTGCCTCAGCACAGTGGTCACTTTGGAAATTATGCTCCAAATCCCGCTTTTAAATTGGCCAGACTGCTTAGCAGCATGAAAGATGAGGAAGGTAAGGTTCTTATTGAAGGGTATTACGACGGAGTGATTTTAGATGAAGAAACCAAAAAAATATTAGCCCAAACCCCTCAAGATGACGAGCTTCTTAAAGAGGTTTTACAATTAGCGGTCTTTGACAAAGTGGCCGACAACTATCAAGAAGCTATTCAGTATCCTTCACTCAATATTAGAGGAATGCAATCTGGTTGGATTAACGAAGAAGTTCGAACAATTGTTCCTGCGTGGGCAAGAGCTGAAATCGATGTACGGCTAGTCAAAGAAATAAGTGCAGAGCGACTGATTGGATTGATTAAAAAACACGTCGAAGATCAGGGTTTTCTGGTGCTGGATAGAGAACCCACAAAGGAAGAGCGAAAAACACATAAGAACATCGCTACCATGACCTCTGAAATTTCCTACCAATCTTTTAGAACAGACCTCAACGGTCCTACGGGTAAATGGCTGCAATCGGCCTTGATAAGAGGTTTTGAAGAGAAGCCTATTCTACAGCGCATGAGCGGGGGGTCTATCCCTATAGCTCCTTTTGTCAATGCCTTAGATGTTCCGGCGGTAACTGTGCCCACAGTGAATCGAGACAACAATCAACACAGCCCAAATGAAAATATTAGAGTGGGTAATTACGTCGAAGGAATAAAAACAATATTGGCTATCTTAACCGAACCTTTTTAATTTGAAATCAGAAAAAATGAATAGAGCATTATTACTCACACGTGTTGTTTTTGGCTTTTTGATGGTTTACTTACACGGAATTCCAAAACTTATGGGAGGCCCTGAAAGATGGCAAAGACTCGGAAGTTCTGTAACCGGTTCACTCGGCATAGATGGTGTCAATGTTTTCTTTGGATTCATGGCTATGATGGCTGAAACTCTTGGAGGTATTTTGATTTTGCTGGGATTGTACACCAGAATTAGCGCTTCTTTTTTAGCTTTTACCATGCTAATTGCTTTCTCTGGGCACCTCGCACGAGATGGCTTTGCAGGATCTGAAAAACCACTTTTATTCTTGGTTTATTTTATCAGTTTAATACTAAGTGGTGCAGGGTCATTTAGCATCGATAAAATATGGAGAAAAAAATAGTTCTCTACTAGCCGATTGTGCTTTTTAAAGAGGCGCTAATCAAAAGATAAGACAACCAATTACTACGATGACAAGAAAAAAATTTTTGAATTATTCGGCTCTGGCTACGGCTAGCCTGTTAACCCCCTCTTTTATGATGAATAGTAAAAATTATGCCTTGGGGCTCGGTTTATTTTCTGTTCCGAAAGGATTGAATGACGATCTTGAAGGTACCCTTGATATGCTTGCCTCTATTGGTTTTGAAGAACTTGAAGTTTTTGGGCCTTATACCTTTAGTGATGAAAAAACAAAACAAGAATGGGCTGCCACTTCTCAAATGCTAGGCTTTAGCGCAAGTGGATTCTACGGTCACACTCCTGAAGATTTTGTATCAAAAGTAAATGACAGAGGAATGAGTATTCCCTCCATGCACACAGATATTGAAACCCTACAACACAATATGTCTGCTTTGGGTGAGGCCGCGCGTAAGATTGGTGCGACCTATGTAGTATTACCCGCCTTGCCAGAACCTTATCGAAAGAACCTAGACGACTACAAGCGAAGTGCAGAACTCTTCAATGAGATTGGTAAAAATGCACGTGAAGAGGGCATTCGCTTTGGCTATCACAATCACGGATACGGTTTAAAACCATGGGGAACAGAGAGACCCATGGACCTTATACTCGAGCAAACAGATCCTGACTTGGTATTCTTTGAAATGGATTTGTTTTGGACCACTGCAGGAGGTATCAATCCTATAGAATTATTAGACAAATATCCCAACCGATACAAAATGCTTCACATCAAAGACATGAAGCCTATCAAAGAGTTTCAAGGAGACGGCTCAAGCCCACAGGAATGGTTTGGTTTATTTTCGAATATGACCTCTTGCGGAAAAGGTGATATCGATTTAGATGGAATCATCAAAAAGAGCAAAGAAATTGGTGTCGAACATTTCTTTGTCGAACAAGATATGGTCGTGCAACCTGAAGTTGCGCTCAAAGAGAGTTTTGATTATCTAAAAACCCTGTAATAAAACATCGCGCATTCTCTTGATGAATGGTGGGCCAATGACAATGGCCATCTTTCTATTCAAATGCTATTGCTACTGACCCTTAACCAAACGGGAATTAATTAGCGTTCAAAAAGCCCTCTTCGAGTAATGGAATTTGAAAACGCTCAATTTCAGAGCGCCGGTGTGCTTGGCGAAAATACGCGTCTGCCTGCTCAATGAGCTGCGGATGCTGATCAGCGATATTGTTCTCTTCTGCTGGATCTTTTTTCAAGTTGTAAAGCTCCAGACTCGGCGGCAATTTATCTTTGAGATGTGTCCAAACCAATTTGTAATCACCAAAACGAATAGCCAACTGCCCACCGTATTCAGGAAACTCCCAATATAAATAGTCGTGTTGCTGTTGATCCTCCTCCTCCAGTAAGGTGGGTAAAAAGCTAACCCCATCCTGTTCAGAGGTGATTTCAAAAGAGGCTAAATCAGCTAGAGTTGCCAGTAAATCGTATTGTATTGAGATGTGGTCTGTTTCAGACCCGGCTCTAATTTGATTCGGCCAAGAGGCAATCATAGGTACGCGAATACCTCCTTCGTAAACAAAGCCTTTTCCGCGTCCACGCTCTTCACCAAAAGGACCTGATGAGTTAAAAAATTCACCGTCAGTCCCGCCAGAAAAGGTTACACCATTGTCTGAGCTAAACAAGATTAGCGTGTTTTCGTACACTCCCTTTTCTTTGAGTTTTTGAATAAGTCTCCCAACGTTTTCATCAAAGTAAGAAATCATTGCTGCATAAGTTGCTCTCGGATTTTGGTTGGGAAAGTAACCTCTGTCTCCCAAATAGGGTTCTTCTTCTCCAAATTTTTCAATGTAATAATTTACCCAACGCTCAGGTGCTTGTAGAGGGTTATGCGGAATTGGTGAGGCCCAGTATAGAAAGAAGGGCTCTTCAGTGGAAGCCTCTTCTACAAAAGCACTCATTTTATCGTACATCAAATCTGGTGCAAATTCGTTAAGTTTAAAATTATGATAGCTCTTTTCATTATAAGGGTCAGCCCCTTCTTCAAGTTTGGTGTGCGGTGCAATCGCCTCATTGTTAAGGTAAACTCGATTGAGATTTTCGTACAAATGCGTAGGATAAAAGGTGTGAGCGATACGTTGACAGTTATACCCATAAAAGTAATCAAAGCCCATTGTTGTTGGAACAGAATGAGAGTCAGGTGAACCTAATCCCCACTTACCTACCATTGCTGTTTGATAACCTGCTGACTTTAAATAATGTGCAAGAGTTTTTGTGTTTTCAGGCATCGGTCGTTGCCCTTCTAAGGTTGAATCTTTGACCATCTCGTGATAATCCCAAACCTTACCTCTTGATCTCATCTCATCATTTCCTCTGATGAAAGCATGGCCAGAATGTTGCCCAGTCAGCAGCATATATCGAGCGGGAGCACATACAGGGGCGCTAGAATAATGCTGTGTAAACTTCATGCCAGAGGCGGCCAAAGCATCTATGTTAGGGGTTTCTATTTTGAGTTGCCCATAGGCTCCAAGCTCGCCATAACCAAGGTCATCAGCTAAAACATAAATGATGTTTGGTCTTGTTTCTTTTACCTTCTTTGAAGGTGTACACGAATTTAACCCCAAGATTGCTATAAGGATTGCGGTTATGCCTCTTAACAAATGCTGTATGCCTCTCATATTCAATTTCTTTTGTTTTGTCACTAGTTAGAATGTCATTATTTATCCAATAATAGTAAATTTATGAAACACCTTGAGGTTAACTGAATTGATTTTGATGGGATAAGTGTATTTGCTTCCCACAAAAAATGGTGTTAAATTCTAGGTTCACTAACTATACTAACTAATGAAAAAACAATGGTCTTTGGTCTTACTCTTTGCAGTAAGCCTCACTTTCGCGCAACAAGGAATCCCGAATTATCAGCCCTCTGAGGAAAATTTAACCGCACGTGAGTGGTTTCAAGAGGCCCGTTTTGGTCTTTTTATCCACTGGGGTGTTTATAGTGTTTTGGGAGACGGTGAATGGGTGATGAACAATCAGAATATTGCCGTTGATACCTATGAAAAATTACCATCATTCTTTAATCCTATTGATTTTGATGCAGAACAATGGGTTGAAATGGCTAAAAATGCGGGAATGAAATACATTACGATTACCAGTAGGCATCACGATGGTTTTTCGATGTTTGATACAGCCGCCGAAGACTACAATATAGTAGATGCAACTCCTTTTAAACGAGATGTCTTGAAAGAGCTTGCAGAAGCTTGTAAAAAAGCAGATGTCAAGTTGTTCTTTTATTATTCTCTACTCGATTGGAGAAGTGATGATTATTTCCCTCGAGGTCGCACTGGATTGGGTATAAAAGGGCGTAAAAATGGAGACTGGAATGCGTATATCGCTTTTATGAAGCAGCAACTCACTGAGCTTTTAACGAATTACGGAAAAATTGGAGGAATATGGCTTGACGGACATTGGGACCAAAAACAATGGGACGGAAAAAAATTCGGCAAACTCAATGTAGATTGGCATTATCGCGAATTGTATCAGTTGATTCACGATTTACAACCCCATGCCTTGATCGGAAACAATCATCATATCGCACCCATTTCAGGAGAGGACTTTCAAATGTTTGAAAAAGATCTTCCTGGTCAAAACACTACAGGTTGGGGAACTTCAGCTTCAGATATCGGTCAACTGCCCTTAGAGGTTTGTGAGACCATTAATGGATCTTGGGGGTTCAACCTTCAAGACAACAAACATAAATCGTCTAAAGAGCTTATTCACTTATTGGTCAAATCTGCTTCTTACGGTAGTAACCTCTTATTAAACGTAGGTCCAATGCCTAATGGAAAAATTCAAACTGAACACCTCAGATCACTTTCAGAAATTGGATTGTGGCTCAATCAATACGGTGAAACAGTATACGGAACCAGGGCTGGTATTTTAGAACCCAACAATCAATTGGCTTCTACGCGAAAAGACCACAAAGTTTACCTTCACGTGCTCGATCCAGAACACAACGTCATTTTTTTAAGAGACGTTCCTGAAAAAATCAAATCAGCTAAACTTTTTGGAACCTCAAAAAAGGTGAGATACGAACAAAACGACTTGGGGTTGACCATAGCTATTCCAAAAGCTGAAATGGACCTGATTAATACGATTATCGAATTAGAACTCAAAAAGCCCTAATGCAAGACCTTCAAGATAAAACTGTCGTCGTCACGGGAGGCGCAAGTGGAATTGGAGAGGCCTTGGTTCAGACTTTTGCACAAGCTAGAGCTCTAGTTTACCTCATAGACACGAATTCTAGTCAAGCCGAACAAGTAGTCGAATCCATCGGTTCAGAAAAAGTCAAATTCTTATACTGTGATGTCTCCAAACACGAGGATTTTCATGAGCTCGCAACCAAAATTGAAGCGGAACATCCGGTAGACATTCTGATCAATAATGCAGGAATTCCTCATGTGGGTTCGCTTGAAAAAACGGATGTAGACGATTTAAACAGATTATATGAGGTCAATATTAAAGGGGTGTACAATGGAATGCATGCCTTTATTTTACACATGAAACAACGAAAAAAAGGTGTAATTCTAAACATGGCTTCAATTGCCTCAAGTGTAGGTATAAGTGATCGCTTTGCGTACTCTATGACCAAAGGAGCTGTGCTGACCATGACCTATTCTGTGGCCAAAGATTATGTTGAACACGGCATTCGCTGCAATAGTATTTCACCAGCACGGGTTCACACCCCTTTTGTCGATAGTTTTATCAGAGAAAACTATCCTGAAAAGCAAGAGCAAATGTTCGCTCAGCTTGCAAAAACCCAACCCATAGGGCGTATGGCTTCCCCTGGAGAAATCGCAAAGTTTGCGCTATTTCTTTGTTCGGATGACGCTGCCTTTATAACAGGAACAGACTACCCCATAGATGGTGGATTTATAAAATTAAACAGTTAAATGAAACTCGCACGATACGGGGCCATAGGCCAAGAAAAACCAGCTGTACTCACAAAAAACGGAAATCTCATAGACGTCAGCGCATTCACATCTGACTTTGACCAAAACTTTTTTGAAAATGACGGTATACACAACTTAAAGCAATGGTTGTCTGAGCATGAGAACAGCTGCACTATAGTCTCTTCAGATCAGCGACTTGCCGCTCCTCTAAGTCAAGTTTCGAAAATAATTTGTGTTGGGCTCAACTATTCTAAACACGCATCTGAAAGCGGAATGACTTTGCCAAAAGAGCCTGTTCTTTTTTTTAAAGCGAACTCAGCTATTTGTGGCCCTAATGACCAAATTACTATACCTAAAAATGCTACAAAACTCGATTGGGAGGTAGAACTCGGGGTAGTTATAGGCAAAAAGGCCACCTACGTTTCTAGAGCTAATGCCTTCTCTCATATTGCTGGATATGTTTTACACAATGATTACAGTGAAAGAGCCTTTCAGTTAGAACGTGAAGGCCAGTGGGTAAAGGGAAAAAGTCACGACACTTTTGCTCCACTTGGGCCTTATTTAGTAGGTCGAGACGAAATTGCAGACCCGCACAAACTAGACCTTTGGTTAAAGGTAAATGGTGAAAGACTTCAAGATAGCAACACCTCTGATTTGGTTTTTAAAATTGACGAATTGGTGAGTTATATCAGTTCATTTATGACCTTACTTCCGGGAGATATCATTTCCACAGGTACCCCGTCTGGTGTTGGTCTAGGATTTGATCCTCCCAAATATTTGAGTCCGGGAGACGTAGTAGAATTAGGCATTGAGGGCTTAGGAAAAGCGCGACAAGAAATTATAAACTACCCTCAATGATCATTGACAGCCATCAGCACTTTTGGACCTACCACCCTAATACTCATGCGTGGATTGACTCCAGTATGTCCGCCATAGCTAGAGATTTCAAACCTACTGATTTGGAAAAGGTCTATGAGCAAGCCGATGTTCAGGGATGCGTTGCTGTGCAAGCGGCACAGACAGAACAAGAATCTATAATGCTTTTTCATTACGCGCAACAGTACGACATTATAAAAGGTGTTGTAGGCTGGTTAGACCTCTGTGCAAATGATCTAAAAGACAAACTTGAGCACTACACCCAAAACGATTTTTTTAAAGGCCTGAGACATATCGTTCAAGACGAGGAAGATGATTTCTTTATGTTAAGAGATGATTTTCAGCAGGGCATTTCACAGTTACAAAAGTTTGACCTCACTTATGACATCCTGATTTATCCCAAACAATTCGAAGCTGCTATAGCGCTGACCCAAAACTTTCGCGATCAGTATTTTGTGCTTGATCATCTAGGAAAGCCTCAATACAATCTTCCTATCGACATGTATTGGGCAGAACAAATTGAACGACTTGCAGATCAGCCCAAAGTTTACTGCAAACTCTCTGGAATTTTTACTGAAATACAATCAAAACCATGGCAAATAGAACAGATTCTACCCTATTTAGATCACGTTGTTCGCTGTTTCGGTACGGATAGACTACTCTACGGTTCAGACTGGCCAGTTTGTTTATTAGCTTCGAACTTTAACGATCACTTGGATTTGTTGAAATCCTACTTTTCGCTGAGCGATCAAAAGGATATTGAAAAAGTTTTTTCTACGAACTGTATTCACTTTTATGATTTATGAAAAAGTTAAGTTTCTTCTTACTGCTGCTCGTTTTTTCTTGTGCACCACCTCCTCCTAACCCAATAGGACCGCTGCCTTCAGAACGGCAATTAAAATGGCAAGAGCTGGAGTACTACGGTTTTATTCATTTCAATATGAACACCTTTACCGACCTCGAATGGGGTACTGGTGGAGAAGCTGTCGACACCTTTAATCCAGAACAACTCAACACAGATCAATGGGCGAGAATTGCCAAAGAAGCAGGAATGAGAGGTCTGATATTAACCGCCAAGCATCATGATGGATTTTGTTTGTGGCCAACAAAGACAACCGCGCACAGCGTAAAGTCAAGTGCTTGGAGAAATGGACAAGGAGATGTCTTAAGAGATCTGCGAAATTCCTGCGATAAATACGGACTTAAATTGGGACTTTACCTCTCNCCATGGGATNGAAACAANGAACACTACGGCACAGANANCTATGTNTCCATTTTNCANGAACAATTNCGNGANCTGCTNACNGAATACGGNGAACTTTTTGAAATATGGTTTGATGGNGCAAACGGAGGTTNNGGCTATTANGGAGGNGCTAATGAAANCCGAAAAATNNATAATAAAACCTATTACCAATGGGANAAAACCACCGAAATGGTNAGAGAATTTCAGCCTGAAGCTGTCATTTTTAGCGACGGTGGACCGGATGTTAGGTGGGTAGGAACAGAAGAAGGATGGGCAGGAGAAACCAATTGGAGTNCTATGCGAAGAGATGAGATTTACCCCGGTTGGCCAAAATATGTTGAATTGCGTTACGGACACGAAGATGGAACACACTGGCTTCCCGCAGAAGTAAACACTTCCATCAGACCNGGTTGGTACTATCACCCNAGAGAAGATCACCAGGTAAAATCAAAAAGTAGATTGGTTCAAACCTACTATGANAGTATTGGACGAAATGGAAACTTTTTACTNAATATTCCAGTAGATNATCGAGGGCTNATCCACGAAGCAGACAGTGCCGCAATGATGCAATTGAGTAAACAAATAAAACTAGATTTCAAAGAGGACCTCATTCACAAGGCAAGTTTAAGCGCATCCAATGAAAGGGGAGNNNNTTATGGTGTNNACCGATTAAAAGNTCGAGAAAAAGNATCCTATTGGGCCACGGCTGAAGAGGTGAATTCCGCTGAGGTAGAAATCAAATTTGATTCGCTTGAAGAATTGAATAGGCTTNTCTTAAGAGAATATATACCNCTCGGTCAAAGAGTTCAAGGTTTTGCGTTTTTAGCTAAAAACCAAAATGGTCTTTGGGANACCTTAGTTCAACAAACCACCATTGGCAACAAACGAATACTTTCTTTTAAAAACACCTCTTCAAATCATTTTAAACTGATCGTATCNCAAGCCAAGGGAAGTATTGTGCTCTCTGAACTTGGGCTTTATCGCGCTCCTATTTTGGTAGAGCCACCAAAAATTAAAAGATCCTTATNAGGTCTTGTTCAAATAACCNCTACTGACCCAGAAGCAACTATTTATTACAGTTTAAATCAAGACATTCCTTCCTCAACTTCTCAAGAATTCAGCNAGNCTGTAAAANTACCTGAAAGAACANTGGTAAATGCTCTGATTTACGATGCGAAAACCAATACCCAAAGTGAGCCTACTCAGGCCTATTTTGACGTGTATAAAACACCTTGGAAAACGCTAAACGAAGATGAAAAGGCTGCGAGTGCATTCGATGAAGATCCTGAAACTATTTTCGAATCTAAAACAAACGATCTACGTATTGATTTTGGAATGAAACAAAACNTAAAGGGGTTCGAATTTCTGCCTGACCAAAGAAGGTATCCCAAAGGAGTCATTTCGAGCTACAGTGTTTGGAAATCAAATAATGGTCGAAAATGGAAACTGATGCAAACAGGAGAATTTGCTAATATCACTAACGATCGAAAAGTAAAGAAGGTTTCATTTGCGAAATCACATCGAACCCGGTATTTCAGGATAAAGGCAGANCGCGTTATCGACACCCAAGAATTTGCAAGNTTTGCTGANATCAACCTCATAACAGAATAAGCCATGGATTTACAGCTTACAGATAAAATCATTGTAGTCACGGGAGGAGACAAAGGAATTGGCAGAGCTATTGCTCAAGTCCTTGCTCAAGAAGGAGCCCTGCCCTTTATCATCAGCAGAAAAGAAAAAGATTGTCAAAGTTGTGTAGCAGCAATCGAAAGTGAAGGAGGCAGAGCAGACTACGCCACCGCTGAACTTACAAGTCACACGCAATGCAAANATGCCATTGAAAAACTCTTGCAACGCCATGGAAGAATAGACGGTGTTGTCAACAATGCGGGCGTGAATGATGGTGTGAGCATAAAGCACGGGGGCTACACAGAGTTTTTGAGTTCGATTGAGAAGAACGTCGGGCATTATTTNAATATGGTACAACTCTGCCTCGNAGGCCTTAAAAAAAGCAAAGGAGCGATCGTAAATATCAGCTCCAAANTAGCTGAAACTGGCCAAGGAGGCACCTCAGGTTANGCTGCCGCTAACGGTGCTCGAAATGCCCTTACTAGAGAATGGGCNGTAGATTTATTGCAAGATGGCATTCGCGTAAACGCCGTGGTGGTTGCCGAATCGTATACACCATTATACCAAAGATGGATTGAGAGCTTTGAAAATCCCGAACTCAAAAAAAATGAAATTGAATCAAAAATTCCATTGGGTCAGAGAATGACTACCCCTGAAGAAATCGCTTCAAGTGTTTGCTTTTTACTTTCATCACGATCAAGCCATACCACNGGTCAAATNATACACGTCGATGGAGGATATACACATTTAGACCGAAGCATTTAAACNCACAACATGAAAGATCAATTAATCGAAAAAAAATACACTGTTCCTTTTATATTAATCACCTGTTTATTTGCCCTTTGGGGGTTTGCNAACGNGGTAACAGACCCTATGGTTCAAGCCTTTAAAACTGTACTTGAGCTCTCAAATTCTCAGGCGTCTTGGGTTCAAATGGCTTTTTATGGTGGATACTTTTGTATGGCGCTTCCGGCTGCACTNTTTGTCCGAAAGCAAGGCTATAAAAAAGGAGTGTTATTGGGATTAGCACTTTACTTTATCGGAGCTAATTTGTTTATTCCTGCAGCTCAATACGAGNCATTTTGGTTTTTCTGTTTAGGNCTTTANGTCTTGACTTTTGGACTGGCTTTTTTAGAAACTACGGCCAANCCNTATATTCTCGCGATGGGTTCAAAGACTACAGCGACCAGACGCTTAAATTTTGCACAACTCTTTAATCCTGTTGGCCTTATTTTGGGTTTGGTCATNGCCCAACAANTTGTGCTTAAGAATTTGCAATCCGATAATNTTGAAAATTACGCTTCATTAGATATCGCTCAAAAAGCCTTGATTCGATCTGCTGATTTAATGGTAATCAGAGATCCTTATGTGGCCATTGGATTAGTGATTGCGTTGTTTTTCATCTTAATTCTAGCGGCTAAAATGCCTGTGATTCAGTCAGAACAAGACCGCCTAGAATTACAAAAAGGGTTTTCTAAACTCATNAAAAANAAGAGNTATCGTTTTGGTGTAGGCGCTCAAGTTTTCTATGTTGGCGCNCAAATNATGTGTTGGACCTACATCTATCAATATGCTGAAAATATAGGAATGAGCAACACGACTGCCGCAAATTATCAATTCATTGCATTTCTACTCTTTTTTAGCGGTAGGGCCCTTTGTACCTATTTAATGAAATTTATCCCTTCTGCTCGATTACTTAGCTACTTTGCTATTGGAGGATTTCTGTGTTCGGTAATGACCATGATNAANGAGTCTATTNTNGGCATGTATTGCCTTATTGGGATTTCGTTTTTTATGTCGCTCATGTTCCCTACGATTTACGGTATCTCCTTAAAAAAATTAGATCAAGATCTATCGAAAATAGGNGCAGCCGGATTGGTTATGGCCATTGTTGGTGGAGCCTTAATGCCCCAACTACAAGGGAGAATCATAGATTTTGGNGGGCGTGCTGTCAATGATATAGAAGTACTCGGGGTCTCNGAAGTAAANTTCTCATTTGTTTTACCNGCACTTTGTTTTGTNTANATTCTCGCTTTTGGACGATTTATTTTAAAAGAAAATGAAGCATCATANATATTGTCTTGCCCTTGATNTAAAGAACGATGANNCGCTTATCAGCGCTTATTTGAAACATCATCAAAACGTNTGGCCNGAAATTNAATTGANTCTAAAATCTTCNGGAATAANNGCNTTNGANATNTACCGNGTAGAAAACNGGCTTTTTATGATTNTAGAGACNAATGAANNATTCANTTGGGAGNAAAAAGANCTNGCAGATCAAAATAANNCAANAGTTCAGGAGTGGGAGAAATTNATGTGGACATTTCANCAAGCCTTACCAAANTCAAAAGAAGGAGAAAAATGGCGAATGATGGAAAAAATATATACCTTANCTTAAAGNAGTGAANACTAATTTACTCCTATAAATCATGAAAAAAATAAGCGTAAAAATTTTAAGTCTAGGGGCGGTCTTAATGGTCTTTAGCCTCAATGCACAAAAAAAATACTCCAAGTCGTTTGTAAAGAAACAAAAACAAGAAATAAAGGAATGGGTTGAATCTGAACACAAAAATAGTCAGGTCATGGTCGACAAAATTTTCAGTTTTGCCGAGCTTGGTTTTCACGAAGTAGAATCTTCGGCTTACCTCACCTCCATTTTGAAAAAAGCGGGCTTTGACATAGAATACGGAGTTTCAGATATTCCAACCGCTTGGTTTGCGAGATGGAAAAACGGAGACGGGCCTGTTATTGCTTTAGGAAGTGACGTGGATTGTATTCCCAAAGCTTCGCAATATCCTGGCGTAGCCTATCACAAGCCTATGGTAGAAGGTGCACCTGGTCACGGTGAAGGTCACAATGCAGGAATCCCCTTAAATGTGACGGCTGCCATTGGAGTCAAGCAAATGATGGAAAAAAACAATATCCCAGGTTCCCTCGTTGTATGGCCTGGAATCGCTGAAGAACTTGTGGCTTCTAAGGCATGGTTTGTAAGAGATGGGTATTTCGATGATATAGACATGTGTATTTTTACTCACGTGAGCAGTAATCTCAGTGTTTCATGGGGACAAGCTCGAGGAACAGGTTTGATTTCTGTAGAATACACTTTTGAGGGTGAAGCAGCTCATTCTGCTGGAGCCCCGTGGAGAGGACGTTCTGCTTTAGATGCAGCCGAACTCATGAATATCGGTTGGAATTATAAAAGAGAACATCTACATCCCCTGAAAAGATCACATTCAATATTTACTGATGCTGGTGACCAGCCAAATGTTGTGCCATCCAAAGCGTCTATTTGGTATTATCTGAGAGATATCACCTATGAAGGAATCATGAAAATGTACAACGACGCAAATAACATCGCTGAAGGTGCTGCAAAAATGACAGATACGAAAGTGAGTTCAAGAGTTGTTGGAACGGCTTGGCCCAGACATTTCAATAAAGTTATTGCTGAGACAATGTATGAAAATATACAAGATGTCGGATTACCCGAGTGGTCAGAAGCTGATCAAACTCTCGCTAAAGCTGTTCAAAATGAAGTTAATTCCAATAGAACCTCGGGATTATCGACTAAACTCAGTCCTCTTGGCAAGCCCTCTCCTGTTTTAGTTAGTGGCGGTTCAGACGACATTGGAGATGTCTCATGGAAGGTGCCTACGGTTACCTTGAGATTTCCTTCGAACATTCCTGGTCTTCAAGGTCATCACTGGTCTAACGCAATCACCATGGCTACACCTGTAGCGCACAAAGGCGTGACTGCAGGAGCAAAGGTAGTGGCAATGACGGTCGTCGATTTTTTATTAAATCCAACTTTGGTAAAGGATGCTAAGGACTACTTTACCAATGTGCAAAGTACTGAAACGACCTATAAGCCTATGATTACAGAAAACGATCCACCGCCCGTGGAGTTAAATACCGCAATCATGGAAAAGTTCAAGCCTCAGCTCTCCGAGTTTTATTATGACGAAACAAAATACGACACCTATCTCGAGCAATTGGGAATTGAATACCCTACAATAATCAAAGAATAAGTAAAGGCCCGTTAAGGGCCTTTTTTTCTATCTCACTTTTGCATTTTTGATCAATCGAGCAAACAGCGAAGGAAAAAATCTCCGAAGCCAGACGGCATAAGACTCTCTACCTATCAATTGAAGTTGCTTCTTTTTGGCAGTGGCTTTGAGAATTTGATAAGCACAATGATCTGCGGTAATCCCGTTGGCCTGCGCGTGATCCATTTTTCCAAGTGCGCTTCCGTCACCTATGAGTGCATTGACCGATACATTGGTTTGCACAAAGCCCGGAGCTGCGAGTGTAATGTGTATTCCTTGAGATTCTAATTCTGCTCTCATCGAATCAAAAAAACCGTGTAGGGCATGGTTTAGAGGCTGCATATGAAGACCTGTAAGGCGTTGGGATAATACCTGTAAGACTTGTAATCACAATGAAATGTCCACTGCCTTTTTTTAACATAGATGGAAGTAAGAGTTTGGTTAGATGTACTGTTCCCAAATAGTTGACCTCCATTAATTTGTGATCGACATCAAAAATTGTTTCGGCCACTAAAGATCTTTGTGAAATACCTGCGTTGTGAAATACGAGATCAAAACCCTCGAATTTATGTACAAAGGCTTCGTGCTGTGCCCTGGCACTGAGATCGAGCTCAGCAATTGTGACGTGCGCTTTAGAATGGCATTGCGCTGCGACCTCCTTAAGAGCATTAGTATTGCGTGAGGCCAAAACAAGTTCGGTATTGAATTTAGAAAGCGCTATGGCCAAGGATTTTCCGATACCCGAAGAAGCTCCAGTTATCAACGCCTTTTTACCTTCAAAATAATGCTGCATTTAAAAATGTATTTAAAGAAATCCTCTTAAAATGTAATAAATATAATTGTAGATAAAATTATATCTTAGAGAGCAAAGTAGTGGATTATGAAAATTCTAAAAGAGCTTATTATACTTTTTATTTTAGCCATCCCATTTGCTTTTCTTGGAATTCATTGGAACGATATTCCAAATGAGGTACCACTCCATTGGAATTCTGCTCGTGAAATCGATAGAGTTGGATCAAAAATGGAATTGATTCACGTTTGTCTTATGCTCAATATTCCGGTGTATTTGATATTGCTTGCTGTTCCCTACATTGATCCCAAAAAGAAGGTGAGCGCTAAATTTATTTTCAACTTGAGATTGATATTACAATTGTTCATGAGCGCAGTCTCCATATTCATCTTAATATCTTCTTCTAAAGCTGATCTGATCTCTGTAGAATACATATTCGTGCTTATTGGCTTACTCTTTTCTTGTCTAGGTCTATATTTTAGAAACTTAAAACCGAATTATTTTATCGGAATCAGGACTCCATGGACTCTGGAAGATGATACCAACTGGTATAAAACACATAAAATGGGAAGTTACTTATGGATCATTGGGGGTCTATCTATTATGACATCTTTTCTTATTGTACCCAAAAAATGGTTTATGACTAGTTTTTTCATCATAATAGGGATACTCCTCATAGTACCAATGGTCTATTCATTTTTAATTTTTAAGAAAAAAATATAAACTTATCTACTTAATAATCAATTGTTTATTTGTGTTTATAGA
>NZIQ01000090.1 GCA_002691685.1 Flavobacteriaceae bacterium
ACATCATCAACTCAATCATTGGTGGACTGTTATTTTTCCTAGATTATAGGTTGGGAACAACCATTGAGGGCCTCGATTTAGATATAACACTTACAACCAATGAGGGCCTCGATTTAGGTATTTTGTATATAATCTATGCCTTATTCGTTTTCATTCCCGGTCTTGCCGTAGCGGTAAGAAGACTCCACGATGTGGGCAAAAGTGGTTGGATGCTTTTAATCGCACTCATTCCGCTCATAGGAGCCATTTGGTTGTTAGTGTTATATCTTACAAATAGTAATCCAGGAGAAAATAAATACGGACCTAACCCCAAAGAAGAATAATTATATGTCTAAAGCATCGCTTTACTTAACTGTATACGGAGCTACAGGATTTACAGGGACTTTGGTCGCTCACTATCTCGATACACACCCTGATCTTCAAGACAAACCATGGGCCATAGCCGGTCGAACTCAAGCTAAACTCGACAAGCTTGCAGTGGCACTTATGAGCGAGCCAAAGGTTTTTTGCGTAGATCTTGAAAATAGTGATGCTGTAAATGAGATGGTTAAAAAAAGTAGCGTGATTCTAAACTGCGCCGGACCTTATGCTGCAAATAATGGAGCGGCATTATTAGGAGCTTGTGCACGCGAAGGTGTTCACTATTCTGATTTGGCTGGAGAAGGATTTTGGCAAGCCGAAATGGTAGAGGCATTTCACGAAAGCGCACGTGAATCAGGAGCAAAAATTATACTCGGTGGTGGTGTAGATTCAATACCTTCAGACTTAGGTGCATACATCGCAAGAAAAGCAGTACAAGACCAAGTCGATAGTCAAATCAATATACGAGGAGTCTATACCAAATACACGGGTTCGTTTTCTGGAGGCACCTTGAACTCAGGAAAGGTGAGTGTTCGAGCCCGAAAAACAGGTCGATTTACAGATGATATGGCCAATAATCCATACGTTCTCACACCAGGCATTACAGGCATTGAAACAAGTGATTCATCCACTGCAGATGGTATGCCTCGAGAATTCAAACGGGCCTTAGATTGGAGATACGGTATGATCCATAAATTTTTTATGGCCCCGATCAATGCAAGAGTTGTTCGCCGAAGCTACGCTCTTCGAGCTGAGCATGTAAATACGACTTACAATGAATGTGCGTCCATAGGTATGTGGGTTCAGGTATTTCTGATGTACGCCATTAGCGGATTTGGATATTTTTTAGGTCAGCCCATCAATTTCAAGCCAAAATCTGGAGAAGGTCCACCACCCTGGTTACTTCGCAGTGGAGGTTTTAAAATCGAACTAATCGCTAAGAGCAACTCAAAACGTACAAAAATCAAAATATCAGGTAAAGGAGATCCAGGCTATGGAGCAACATCAAAAATGTTAGCAGAACTTGGGTTGAGCTTGGCATTAGACGATCACAGTACATCTTCGCACAAAGCGGGAATCCTCACCCCCTCTACTGGACTTGGAGATGTTTTAATCAATCGCTTATCAAAGGCAAGAAAAGGTCGTTTTATGCACTTTAAAACGGTAGTTTCATAATAAATTCTGCTCTAAACTAAAGACTATTTGTAATTCGAGTCGTGATTGCTAATGATTTCATTAGCTATTGAATGTAGGTCAGTAGTAAATCCTGTATTGTAATTGAATGAAGATAAATCCACATTGTAAATACTATTTAACCATATCATTGTTCCTGTTTCAATAACGATTTGTCCTTGATGACCTTTTTCATCTGTAAATATTGAGCTTGATTTTGGACCAACCATACTTATATCATCTAACAATTCATTATCTAGATTCATCTGTGCTAAATTTTTAGTAGCCCATCCTGTCGGAATGGTAAATATTTTTGTTGAAGGAAATTCTAATCGAAGTTTATCCACTATTTCCTTATGTATCACCTCATTGATGTAGTAATCATAAAATTCTTGGATAGAATTGAAACCATTGTCTGATGCGAACGTATCCCAATCTGGTCGTGTACCATTAGAATCTCCATTTGGAAAGTCAAATGAGCCAATAGCTATGAAAATTATAATATTTGGATTATTCTGTAATGCATATTGAATCCATGCACTGTGACCCTCAGTTGGATTGTCAGAATCAATATCATAACCAGATGTCATTCCAAAAATCTCGATTCCACCACCATCGAGAATAGCTTTGATTTCTTGATGTTCGGCGCTATTAGAGTCATTCCAAAAGTTGATGGGACGTCCGTTTTCTCCGCCGCGATTTACAACATTAGCATTGTGATTGCTAAAACCAGCATCTAAAGCTACATTTTCAAGGTTGTTCGCATAGGGTTTAAAAAAGCTATTTCCGATGAGTAACATAGTACTCCCAGACATTTCATCTGGCGTTAATTCTTCTCCTTTATCACAGGAGAAAAATGAGAAAATGGTAATAAAAAGGAAGATTTGGGACAGTTTCATAGCATTTTGAAGTTTAGCATTTATTACATAAGCACCTCAAGTGAATTATACCCTACTAAAAAGTTCAATAAAAATCACAGCTTTCTTTTTAATCTTTTTGATTAAAACGATCAGGATGTAATTCATTGTAGCGTTTGTTGTCTTTTAAACCCATAAAAACAGGGGCTATATTAAAGGCATTCCACTTTTGAATTTCTTTTTCGAGCAAATCTACTTCTCGACTTAATGAATCTTTAAGGTTCCGTGTTTCAGGGAGGTCATGCTTCATATCAAATAACATCGTATCACTTTTACGTATCAGTAGTTTAGTGTGTGGTGTTCTCACCGACCAAGTGATGTATCTGGGGCGAGTTCCATTTTCAAGAGGGGGTTGATGACCGTTGTTTCTCCAAAAAAGATATGGATGTGGTGCTTGTTTGTTAATACCTGTCAAATAAGGCATTAAATTCGTGCCTTGAATTTCATTAGGAAGTCTTAGGTCAGGATACACTATAGATTTAAGTGTTGCGAATATGTCTAGTGCAATAATGGGTTCTTGATAGCGTCGCCCTCCTTCTAATTTCGTTGGCCAGTGCATAAAAAAAGGCACTTTAATTCCTCCCTCAAACAATTCGCCTTTATGACCGCGAAGCGGCGTATTTTGAGAACCGTTAAACCTAGAACCTCCATTATCAGATAAAAAATAAATGATAGTGTGCTCTTTGAGTTGGTGTTCTTTTAAAGTATTCACTATAGCACCTATTCCATCGTCTACAGCACTAACCATTGCTGCATAGGTTTTACGTTTGCCTTTGGGTAAATGTTTGTAACGGTCGAGATACTTTTGAGTTGCTTGCAAAGGACTATGAGGTGCATTGTAAGAGAGGTAAAGAAAAAAGGGTTGATTCGAATTACGCCCGATAAAATCAACGGCTTCTCTTGAGAGTGCGTCTGTGAGGTATTCGCTTTCCTCTACTCTAGTACCATTTTTTAGCAGTTTTGTTTTGTACGAATCGTACTGACTTTTTACCGCTGTTTCATCTGCCAAAATCCATTCATGTGGAAAATAGCGATGTCCACCACTTAAAAACCCAAAAAACTCATCAAAACCCCTTTGCCTTGGACGAAGAGATTCATGCGCACCTAGATGCCATTTACCAATAGTCGAAGTCTTATAATTTTTAGTTTTAAATAGGTCAGCCAGGGTAAATTCAGTTTTGGGTAATCCCATATGTTCATCCTTAGGAGCAAATAGCACGTTGAGACCATAACCGAAGTGATCTTGATATCTACCTGTTAACAAACCTGCGCGGCTCGGTGAGCACACAGGATAAGACACATAAGCGTTATCAAAAACAACACTTTGCTTCGCCAATTCATCAATATGAGGAGTAAAAATATCTTTAGCACCGTTAAAACCGACATCAGCATAACCTAAATCATCCAAAAGAATTAGGATAACATTTGGAGTTTCATTTTTCTGTTTTTGACAGGAGGACATCAATAAAAACGCAGATAAAACTAGAAAAGAACTCATTTTCATAAATTTAAATTAGAGATAATTATCCATTTATAGAAGAAGAATAACCCTAAACTGTTTGTTTTCAACAGGATCAAAGAACTAATGTTATATTAGAGGAGCAATCTATTGATAAAAACCATGTATACTTCATTTCTGAAAAAGGAGACCGTTTTCAATGCCCTTGCTATTTTCATTTCCATATTGGGCTCTTTTGCTGTAGAACGATACATTCAATTCAACAAAGAACAGGCTGAACTTGAGATACTTGAAAACAATCTCTTATACGAATTAGAGCAAAACTATTTTTCGCTCATATCACTACGAGGAACACTAAAATCGGTTATTGCGGTTTCGGATAGCACCACCTCAAATTGGAATGAAATCTCATCACAGAAAATCAAAATATATCATCAAGATAACTTATACGATAACAATGAAAGAATTGAATTCATCCTATCAAATTCTTACGGATTTTCTGCGAAGAACATGTATTTCAACTCGCTCCAAAACTCTGGTTTAATTCTTAAAATCGAACGTAAAGAATTGAGAAACGAAATTGAATCCGTAGGTTCACTCATCAATAGAAATTACTACAGCAGCAATCAAAATATATCAGAGGGTGTTCGCGCCTGGTTTCATGAAAAAGCCCTCATTGAAGAAAGCCTTAACAACGACCTCATCTTTGATAAACACAAAAACTTCAAGCTTCTAAAATTATTAAGTGATCGCCGTAGAAATGAAATTTACAAACTCTACGGCGTTGAAAATGATATTGAATTTCTAGAGGGTCTAATAGCTGATATCAAAACAAAAGGCATGTTTTAAGTGTTAATTCATGTGTTTCACTTCAAATTCAACATCGCGTGCAGCTCTTCTTTCGAATAAAAGCGGCCATCTTTTACAAGCGCATAACTTTTTTGAGTGTTTTTAATATCGTCTAAAGGATTGGCATCAAGAATTAGTAAGTCGGCACGATAACCCTCTTTCACTCTCCCAAGTTCGTCATCAAGTTCAAAAAACGAAGCAGGATTGACCGTTGCCGCTTGAAGCGCTTCTAAATTTGAAAAACCTGTCATCACAAAAAGTTCTAATTCTCGGTGCAGACTTCTACCTGGAATCAAAAAACCTATAGGCGTATCTGTACCAGTCATAAACGGTATATCGTATGTCCTTAGTTTCTTTACGGTATTCAACATCCAATTCGAATAAGTCTTATCAGTGGTCGTATCGATAAGGGCTAATTGCGAAGTCCATTCATTTCGCACAAATTCAGGTAATTTATTTAACTCCTTCAAAAAAGAGGAATCTTTAAAGGCTTTGGTTGCATAATTCCTGTAAAGCACTAAGGTTGGAGTTTGAAACACTTGCTTTTCTTCAAGTAATTTGGCCACTTTTTTAAAGCGCTCAGCATCTTCAGCTTTAATGGCAGGGATTCGTTGTTTTTGATGAATTAATAATCTAAGAAATCCTCCACTCAAGTCGTCTTTATTCTTGAGCAGCCCTAAACGCTGTCTTTGTAATCCTTCAGCATTTGAGGCGGCCGTCATTTCTAGATTTCTCAAATGCTCCATACCATTTAATCCAGCCTCTACTGCTGAAAATAAATTCATACTTAACGGAATATGACCTGTGACTTTCAGCTTATGTTCTTGAGCAATTTTTGTCAGACTCTTGAATTGTTCCTCGGTCAGCATTTCATAAGCTTTCAAAAAATCAACCTCAGAAGCAATCAAACCTGCAGTATTTTGTACGATTTCTTCTGGATCTTTATTTTCTATAGAAAGTAATGGATAAGATGGGCTTGAATCATTATACACATTGGGCGTACCATCAATTAATGGCCCTGCAAAAAATACATTTGGTGATGTTGTTGTGTGTTCTTTTGTGTATTTTTTGACCTCACCTACAATTTCCATGGGACCACCTGTATCTCTGACACTTGTTATTCCGTGTGCTAAAAAAAGCCTGTTCATTGAAGACCTAAGCGAATCATTGAACGCATAATGCACATGAGCGTCCCACAAACCAGGAATCAAAAATTTACCGGTGAGATCGTATCGCGAATACCCCTCAAAAATACGTTTGTCATTTGCCTCAAAGATTTGACCTATTTTACCATCTTTAATCAAAAGAGACTTGTTTGACTCCGATCCATCCACAGGATCAATTAGAGTGACATTACTCAATACATAAGTGTCCTGTATTTTTGATTCAGATTCAGTACAAGATTGCAGTATTAAAACAAGAATAACAAGAAAATGGAAGTACAACCTCATTAGTTTTAATTGTTAATGTAGGGCATTGAAATTAAGAAATTCAAAATTAGGAAATGGGTATTTGCAAGATGGATTTTCAAATTTTAGATTGTACCTTACAAGAAATAACAACCTTATTATGCTTAAAAAGTCATTGTACCTTCTACTCATTGTTTTTTTAATAGGGGCCTGTAAAAGTTCTAAAAATCAATTTGAAAAGGGAAACTATGCGGCGGCCGTTGAAATCAGTATAAAAAAACTGCGCAAAAAGGCATCCAATAAAAAAGAGAAAGCCGTTCTTAAATCTGCTTACACGCTTGCTGTTCAACTCGCAGAGCGAAAAGTAATGGATTATAAATCGAGTCAAAATCGATTTAAATGGGATGATATCATTAGAGAATACACCCAAATGCAACGCTTATATACTGAATTAATGCAATGCCCAGGATGTTTAACAGAGGTAGAACTCGTCAATTACCAAAGCGAATTAAACGAAGCGCTAAATATCGGCGCTCAGGTTTATGTCGAAGAAGGTCAACTACAGCTCGAACAACAAAACAAAGAAGCAGCCAGGCGAGCTTTTCGCTATTTTGTTAAGGCCAAATCGTACAAGGTTGATTACCTCAACATTGACAACTACATCGGTCAGGCCAGAGCTATGGGTACTGAAGTAATCGGTATCACTAAAATACCTGTGAGAAGTAAAGGCTTAGAGGTCAATAGTCGACTATTTTCTAGACAGTTACTACAGCGCCTGAACAATATGAATTTTGAATTTGCACAATTTTATGATGTTGAAGAATTGCGAAACCAAAGGCGAATGCCTGACCAAGTCGTTGAACTCTCTTTCGACGACTACTACGTTGGACAAGTATATCTCAAAGAAACGCGAGAAACGGTCTCAAAAGACAGCGTGAGAATCGGAGAAGCAAAGGACAGCCTTGGTAATACATTCGATGTATACGGCACAGTAGAAGCAGATTTGAGAATTTTTAGCAAGACCATAGAAAGCGGTGGTCTTTTAGACGTTGTTGTTGTCAATCCAAATACAGACGAAGTTTTGCTACAACAAAAAATCCCCAGCACCTATGCGTGGATTAATGAGTGGGCGACTTACAAGGGAGACAAGCGCGCCTTGAACAAAGAAGAACTCAGCTTAACTCAAGAGCGAGAGTTGCTTCCGCCCCCACCTCAAGAAATGTTCGAAGCCTTTGCACAACCCTTACAGCGAAAAGCAACAAACCTAATTCGAAGGCGATATCGCTATTTAAACAACTAANTTTTGACNCTAAAGCAGNTNANACATATAGNNTTNNNGTTNAANAATGGTTTTATCNGTTTTATNCTNAGCGTGTTNTTAAGTTCAACNGCTTTAAACGCCCAACGTATAGAATTTGATGGACAGATTCAANTTCAANCCAATCAAGGTTTACAAGAAAANAGCTCGTTTTTTTGGGGAGGACGATATCTGCCAGAATTCAATTTTGANTCAGAACAAGATAGTCTNCAATCCTGGAGTGTTCAGGTAGCAGCTAATTTAAGTGCCTTTGAATCATTGACNTCAGCCCANCAATTCAATACTGATATTGCNCCNTACAGAGCTTGGATCAGNTACCTNAACAAAGAATGGGAATTTAGATTAGGTCTTCAAAAAATTGATTTTGGTGCGGCCTCNNTNCTTCGACCATTACAATGGTTTAATCAAATTGATCCCAGAGACCCGNTAGCNCTCACTAATGGGGTTTATGCAATGCTCATACGNTATTATTTTAAAAACAACACTAATCTTTGGTTGTGGAGTTTATACGGAAATCAAAAANCCCGNGGTTTTGACCTCTTTGATTCCTCTAAAACAAAANCAGAATGGGGAGGTCGTTTTCANTTTTTAGTNCCNAAGGGAGAGTGGGGNCTAACCTACCACTACCGAACCACTGATTTCACNGAAAATACNCTTATTNATTACTTNGGTGAGAGTCCTGAANATCGCTTNGGNNTAGATGCAAAATGGGATTTAGGCATCGGNCTTTGGACCGAATCTACCTACATCAAACGNANCCAACCNATAGGCCTNTTNAAACATCAATTTNTGAGNACGNTNGGGGCTGATTACACCTTTGGTGTTGGAAANGGATTACACCTNATCGGTGAACATTTAATCAGTAGTTTTGGAGCTGAACACGCCTTTGAAAATCAANCTTCACATGTTTCTGCAATTAATGCCAACTATCCANTAGGGTTATTTAACTCAATAAGTTTTTTNGTATANCACCAATGGTCTACAAATCAAAATTCTNTGGTGTTAAACTATCAAGAACAGTTNAANAAAATAAGTGCTTATCTTATNGCTTATTACAACTCCAATCAATTCGAGGCTGCACAACAAAATGAAATTTTATATACCTTTTCAGGNCCTGGCCTNCAACTNCTATTGATTTACAATCATTAAATATGAAAGAAAACCTAATCATAGAACTTAAANATTTAAGCAAGAGCTATCCNGTAGCCGACGATTCNTTTTTCGCCTTAAANAACGTCACGACTCAGTTTGTAAAAGGCGAATTCTCNGGTATTGTTGGGCCTAGTGGNTCTGGAAAAACCACCCTTCTCAATATACTAGGTTCGCTCGATCAACCTACCACAGGTACTGCAACAGTCTTAGGGCGTGACATTTCTAATCTATCACACCAAAGCAGTGCTAATTTAAGAAACTACCATATAGGTTTCATTTTTCAAGTCTTTAATCTTTTACCCGTTTACACNGTTTTTGAGAATGTTGAATTTGCTTTACTCTTACAGAAAAAAAGCTCAAGTGAGCGNAAAAAAGCAGTAATGCAAGCCCTTGAATGGGTTGGACTCNCGGACAAAGCCNCTAAAAAGCCAAATAAATTATCCGGTGGAGAAAGTCAAAGAGTAGCCATCGCAAGAGCAATGGTTAAAAAACCAGAACTCTTANTGGCNGACGAACCCACAGCTAATTTAGATGCTGAAAACGCNCACGGTATTNTAAANACCATGAAGANCTTAAATCGAGAGTTGGGTACAAGTTTTATTTTCTCNACCCATGACGAAAAAGTAATGGGATACNTNAATAGNATTATTCACCTCAGAGATGGTCGCATCGAAAATGATGAGGAAATTTCAAANCCTAAATTCNCATGAAACTCGCTCTCAAATTAGCTTTTAAAAACATCTACGGAGCGGGCTTACGNACTATACTCAACGTAATTGTACTCTCGTTTTCTTTTGTCATCATCATCTTTTTAAACGGNGTAATGGACGGCTGGAATGCACAGGCNAAAAAAGATACNATAGAATGGGAATACGGCTCTGGCCANCTTCGCCATAAAGACTANGACCCCTTTGATCCTTATACCATTCTCGATAGNCANGCCCCAATTCCAGAGAATCGTCCTGACCTNACTCCAATACTCATTCACCAAGCTTCTATTTATCCTGAAGGACGAATGATGAATATCGTNTTGAAAGGAATTNCATCAGACCAACAAACACTGCTATTACCCACCTCCTATTTGAACGCNCAAGAAAAACAATATCCTGTCATTATTGGAAAACGCTTTGCAGCCTCTTCAAAACTNAATNTAGGTGATGAAGTTCTATTGCGCTGGAGGGATGTCAACGGCACTTATGANGCCAATACANTATACATATCAGCCATTTTTGACTCCAATGTACCGACCATTGANGACGGTCAAATTTGGATNAANATTNATGACTTGTGGCAAATGACTAGTCAAGTTAATGAAGCTACACTTTTAGTCCTAAATGAGACCTCTACTCCACTTNAATCAACACTNTGGAATTTCACTAGCCAAAAAGAATTATTGAGCACCATTGAAGANATCATTGCCACNAAAAAAATCAGTTCGTCTATCATGTATATTCTATTACTAGCCATTGCACTCCTGGCTATTTTTGATACTCAGGTGCTTTCNATCTTTAGAAGACAAAAAGAAATTGGNACTTATGTNGCTCTCGGAATGACAAGGCGTAAAGTNGTAGGTCTNTTTACNGTAGAAGGAAGTATGTACAGNATTCTAGCNCTTTTATTNGCTAGTTTATACGGTNCCCCTTTTTTCATTTTTATTAAGAAAATCGGAATCCCTGTGGCAGCAGCGGATCAGGAAGTGGGATTAGCTATTGCAGAACGCATTTTTCCCATTTACGGATTTTCTCTTGTTGTAGGAACTGTAATTGTAGTTGTGCTAGCCTCCACGATAGTCAGTTTTTTACCAGCCAAAAAAATCGCAAAAATCAATCCGGTCTCGGCCCTTAAAGGAAAAATACAATGATTTCATTTTTGATTAAAGGTATTTTAAGAGATCGAAGTAAAAGCTTGATTCCCATTGTCATCATAAGTATAGGGGTGACTTTGACGGTTTTAACTACAGGATATGTAACAGGTGCACTTTCAGATATCGTAGATCAAAATGCCAAACTCGATACCGGGCACCTTAAGGTCATGACTAAGCCTTATGCAGAAAACAAAGATCAAATCCCAAATGATTTAGCGCTATTAGGACTTGAAGAACTCACGGCTTCTTTACAAACCCAATTTCCAGATGTACTGTGGACTCCTCGAATTCGTTTTGGAGGAATCTTAGATGTCCCTGACCAAAATGGAGATACCAAAAGTCAAGGCCCAGGAATGGGCTTGGCCGTGAATTTATTAAATCCGAATTCAGGTGAGGGCTCACGTCTAAATTTAGACAGAGCTTTAGTCAGGGGTAATTTACCTCAAAATCCAGGTGAAGTGGTATTGAGCGAATTTTTTGCTCAAAAACTTGAAGTTAATTTAGGTGAGGAACTGACCTTTTTTGGCTCAAGTATGGAAGGCAGTATGGTTTTCTACAAATTCATTTTAACCGGAACAGTGCAATTCGGTATGCCAGCAATGGATAAAGGGGCATTTGTTATAGACATCACCGATGCTCAACGCGTATTAGACATGCAAGATGGCAGTGGAGAACTTCTAGGTTATTTGCCCTATGAAATTTACGATGATGCGAGAGCCAGTGAAATTGCAACAACTTTCAATGCTCAATACGACAATAGCGAAGATTATTACGCTCCGGTAATGCTCACCTTAAAACAGCAAAATAACCTAGGCTCTACCCTTGATTATTCTCAAACCGTGGTATCCTTATTTATATTCATTTTCGTCTTTGCGATGTCTATTGTCTTGTGGAACACAGGACTTATAGGTGGTCTTAGAAGGTATAAAGAATTTGGGATTCGATTAGCGCTAGGAGAATCCAAACGAAAAGTATATCGACTCTTATTGACAGAGGCAAGTATTATTGGAATAATAGGTTCTCTTATGGGAACATCCCTAGGACTTGCAGGAACGTATTATCTTCAAATAGTCGGTATTGATATTTCTAAATACATTGAAAACTCAACCATGATTATGCCCTCTGTAATCAGGGCAAGAGTAACAAGCAATCTCTTTTTTATCGGCTTTATTCCAGGTTTACTTTCCATGCTTTTTGGAACAATGCTCTCTGGTCGGGCTATTTTCAAAAGAGACACCGCAAGACTTTTTAACGAATTAGAGGTTTAACTTTAGAACTTATGAACAACTTTTTAAGATTTTTACTTCTTTTCATTTTCAGCCTTTCCCTTTCTCTTCAGGCACAAGAATCGGGTATGACCGCAGATGAGATTCTTGACAAAGTAGACACAAATATGATTGCTGATACTCAAATTATAAGCTCAGAAATGATAGTTTACGGCAAGCGAAAAAGCCGAACTATAAAATCAAAAGGGTATTCCAGAGGTAGTGACAAACATTTTACGGAATACCTCTCACCTGAGCGCGAGAAAGGCACCAAAATGCTCAAGTTAGAAGATCGACTTTGGATCTACTCACCAGCTACAGATCGTATCATTCAACTCTCAGGTCATTTACTTCGACAATCTGTTATGGGTTCCGATCTATCCTACGAAGACATGATGGAAGAGCGAAAATTAACAGAGTTGTATAACGCTAGTGTTTTAGGTAATGAAGAATTGGATAATCGTCAAACCTACAAAATGGAATTATTGGCCAAAGTAGAAGACTTGAGCTACCACAAAAGAATACTTTGGATTGATACCGAGCGCTATGTTCCACTCAAAGAAGAGCTCTATGCCAAGAGTGGTAAACTTCTTAAAAAAACGAGTTTGAGCGAAGTGAAAAAAATTCAAGGCCGTTGGTATCCGACTAAAATCAACTACAAGGATATGCTTAAAGATGGTCAAGGCACTGATTTTATTGTCAACGAAATCATTTTCAATTCGCAGATAGCTGATCGGCTTTTTCTTAAGTCAACACTTAAAAATTGAGTTTGTGGCCAAAAAAACCTGGAAAGAAAAATTCAATAATGGTAAACAACCTCAAATCAAGACAATAGTTAAAGCGTTTTGGGGCATGGACAAAGGAAGTCGAATGCTGATTCCCACTCCAAAATTAATCCAAGATTATATTTATCACTGCGAAAAAGGAAGTTTTTCGGAGGTTGAAACCATGAGAAATGATTTAGCTATTGAAGTAGGTGCCGATTTTACATGTCCAATGACCTCAGGGATTTTTTTAAGAATTGTATGCGAATACCATTACAGAAAATGGCAGCTCAATACAAGAGTTGAGGACATTTTTCCTTTTTGGCGTATGATTGACCCAAAAAGTGATTTGGCCAAAAAACTTAGTTTTAGTCTTGATTTTATTCAAGAGATGCGACTAAAAGAAACCTTTTAAGTAAGAATATTATGAGCTTTACATCAAATATCATTTATGTGTTAGCAGTGCTGTTTTTAATGCTGATTTTGGCATCACAAGCATCAAAAACAAAGTGGGGTAAACAAGTCGGAGCATCATTATTAGTTATTGTCTTTACAGCTATAGCAGCCAATTTAAATTTAATTCCCTCGGCTTCGAACAGCATACCACTGTACGACAGTATATTCACTTATATCGCTCCGATTTCAATCTTTTTTCTTTTACTCAATGTGAATTTAGCCTCTATTCGAAAGGCAGGCTTACCCATGATTGGCTTGTTCCTCATAGGATCAGTAATGACCACTATCGGCATTTTATTAGCATGGATGATTATCTCTCCCGAAAAAACATTAGGTGAAGATGCTCGCATTATTGCAGGTATGCTAACAGGCACATACACAGGCGGAAGTGTCAATTTCAATGCCATTGCTTTAGAATATGACTTTCAGAAAAGAGGAGTGCTTTACGCAGGGACTATTGCAGTAGACAATGTAGTAACCACCTTATGGATTATTGTCACCTTGACCATACCCATTTTTATGCACAAGATTTGGAAATCCAAAAAACAAGATGAAGCAAAAGTGCATCCCGTCACAAAGCGGACAGAATCTGCAATTGACATGCACTCTTTAATCTGGTTGAGCTTCTTAGGAGTGACCTCTTTTTTGGTGTCAGACTTTTTATCGGAGTACTTTCCTAAAGTCCCCTTTATTTTGATTTTATCTACCCTAGGTATTTTACTCGCACAAATCCGAGCAGTTTCCAAACTCAAAGGGAGTCACACCCTGGGTCTCTTTTTGGTCAATCTATTTCTAGCCGTTATTGGAGCGTATTGCGAACTCTCGGCTGTGAGCGCTTTAAAAGAGATAGGTGTTAGCTTATTACTATTTACAAGTATAGCGGTACTATTGCACGGCATTGGAACGGTTTTGATTGGCGGATTGTTCTACAGAGATTGGCAAATGATTGCCATTGTAAGTCAGGCTAATGTCGGTGGTGGAACAACAGCTATAGCCCTAGCCGAAACCTTTAAAAGAAATGAACTTATATTACCGGCTATATTAGTTGGAACACTCGGAAACGCCTTGGGAACGTATTTAGGATTTTTGGTGATTTACCTACTCTAATGCTTAATTTCAAAATAAAAGACAGTAATTTATTTGTAAGAAAAATCTGTATTAATGAACATATTATTTGTTATAATACATTCATTATCATTTGATTAAAAAATAAAAGCCAATTTATAACGTCAAAAATATCGATTAAGTGTATCTTAATATCGACCATTTACACAAATCTCTACATTCATGATCAAAACTCAGGGCGTAAATATTGATATCCAGGAACTTATACTTACCCGTAAAGAGCGTCAAGAGGTCATAGAAGATTTGTTTCAAAATGAAGCTCAATTCCGCAAAAAGATTAACCTTTTGTGTCAAATTCCTGAACTCAACTAATTCATGAAAGCCATCTTAACCTCCATCAGTATTGGTGTAATTATTGGAATAGCTTTAACTTTTATTATCTTAGAAGTACTTTTTTTAAAACACTTTTGATGCGTTTATTTTTAGTAGCCTCAATAATACTCTTGTCCTCGAAATGTGGGCCAGATGAACCTTACTACGGTTGTGTGTTAGATCCTCAAAGTGAAATAACTTGCACAACAGAATACGATCCCGTATGTGGCTGTAATAACGTGACTTATGCAAACTCTTGTTCAGCTGAGGCAGCAGGAATGTGGAATTATGTAGGTGGCGCCTGTGAGAATGGAAATTAGTTTCGCGCAATGACGATTTTAAAGGACTCTAAGTTATTGATTTTCAATACATAAAAACCCGTAACAACACTTCCTGAAATTTTCAAAGTGCTAATCTTTGTTGACACGTCATAATCAATGCGCTCAATTGCCAATTTTTTTCCTCCTAAGTCAAAGAGTTGAAATTCGTCATCTTGTTCTGTACCACTAATGTAAAACTCTTCAGAACCAGAAAACAACGGATTGGGATAGACCTTTAAATTCAATTCAGGCTCTGGAAGTTCAGGTTCAATTTCTTCAAAATAAGATTCTGCAAAAGCTACTGCATTTATTCCAATTTGTCTACCCATAAGTCGTCCTGGAATATCATCTAATGGGGGATGAATACCTCCCCAAATTCGAGATAAACTACACTGATCGGCAGCATCTCTATAAGTTGCCCATTGCAGGGTAACATCTACTGACGGTCCTTGTTCAAAAACTAAAAATTCATTTTGAGTAGCTTTAAATTCCCCTAAACCTCCAGGAAAATATTCATCGCCTGTAAATAAAGTCAAGACTTCAGCGGCAGCTCGAGAAAAGGTCGAATGACCAGAGACATATGCTGCAAAAGGAGGAGTCACAAAAGTTGGCCTTTGATATGGCCACCAATTTTCAGCCAAAATCCATCCAACGCCAGCTTGATCTAAGCTTGTATCTTCAATGTAATCATGCCCTTTCCAAGAAAATAATTTGATTTTACCAAGGTGTTCTCCTGAATCTCCTGCCAAGGGGTCTCCTTGTTGAATTACCTCAATATATCCTTCTTGAAGGGGTATACCGTTTGGATGGTAATTACTCAAATTCTCATCGGTACTTTGACCTTTTTCAGCAATATATCGTATGGCCGAAATGGGCCTAATATAATCATACCACCCTTTAGAACCCCAGGCTGCAATCGCAGCATCATGCATGGCTCCTCCAAGAATTAAATACGATTTAACATCCCATTCTAAATCACTCAAAACAGGACCTTCTCCCTTAAATCGTTTTATTAAAACTGGATTATCACTTACATAGTTTAATATAGTGAACCAATGCCCTGGTGGTGTTTCTGAGTCTGGTCCATCAGCCCAGAATTCGGCAAGTACTCTGGTATAGTCTCCTCTAGGAACAAGTTGAGTCTCGTAGGGTTCTGAAGTAAATGGATTTAATGTTCTCCCCTGTCCGATATCATTACCATCTAATTCGTCGTAAAAATTTGGCATCTCTTCAAAAGAGGATGGAAAATTTCGATAGTCCACTGCACCAATAGAGGCAGGTGAGATATCCCAAATCACTCCATCATTGGCATCCAAATGTGACCCCCATTTAGACACCATGCTGAATCCCCATTTGTAAGAGTCTTCATCCACCAGTGGGGGAGCACCTGGATCTAGGTATACAGAATAGCTTCCGCCATTACGACTGAAAATTTTTCGGTCTGAGTTCGCCAGTGAAAAAGGACTCACATTACCCCACTCAGGACCAATGAATTCAGGTGTACTGCCCGCAATTAAGTTGCCACTTTGGTCGATAAAGAAATCAAATGATAATGGTTGCCATCTATTAGGGTCGATATCAGCCAAAGAGGAACTGCTGTTGAGAATAAGAGGTTCGTTGACGGCTTCATAAAATCGACTAGTGTAGGCATTATCCTCATTAGACCCGTCTTGAAGTCCATAATTAATTACTTGTTGCGCAATATAATTACCCAATGCCCTTGGGTCACCTCCTGAATAATCTGCACTGTTAAAGTCAACATCAAATCCAAGAACAGCCATTTGTTCTTCAATAATCTGTTTCGAAAGTTCAGGATTAGGAGTATTCGTAAAACGGTGCTCTAAAATCCGATATGCCGCATAACTGATAGTTTCTATTTGGGCTTCTTCTTTATTTATTGAAGTTGTAAAACCATCAAAAACACTCGTAAATCCATGCAGTTGATTTCCTAATAAATAAGATTTCGCACCCTCTTCGTATACCGACCAAGCATCATACATCGCAACACTAGTATGAAATAAATTTCGAGCGTGTACTGTAGGTCTTGCAAAATCTTTTCGAATCATTTCTAATAAGACCTCATTCCATTCTCGTCCAATAGAGAAGTCTTGATTTTGTTGATTTTCATCTCGTATATTGATTTCAAATCTCAGTTCTCCAGAGCTACACGATCCAATATTTTCGACTAGGACAATTTCTCCTTCAGGGTTATTACCCCATTGAATAACCACACTTCCGTTTCCTTCATTTTCAATAATTTCTCCTCCTATTACGCTCCAAGTTAAGGTGCTAAATTCACTTTTAGGATAAACATAAGTCTCAGTACTATTTAAGTCAACATTTCGTTTACCTGTGAGGTTCTTTCTGTCGACAGAACGGCAATAATTCGTTGCAATTGTAGCATAGGGATTGTAATTACACGAATTGACATCCATACAACCGTATACCTTTTGACTTGCCTCATAGGATATTACGCTTACCCCTTCACCTTCTTTGATTTTTAGATAAGAGTTTGCCTGATAATTCTCATAAACTTCAGTTGAGCCCGATGGCCAGTATATGGTAATGCTTAGAATATCATTAGTATCAGCCAACCCAAAATGCACGGCCTGAAGATTTTGACCCAAAATACTCTTTCCTGTGTAATAGCGATACAATAGACCCTCTGCGGTTTCTACTGCCACCTTTGTGCCAATTGCATCTCGATTCGAAGTAGTTCCTTCAAGAGCAATCATCAACCAATTGGTAACAGACGATTCTTGAGTAAACTCGATGGTTTTGTTTTCGTAAAAAAGTAAAGCGTCTTCAGGACTTGTAACTGCGATATCCAAATCTCCGTCCTTATCAAAGTCAAATACGGCTTGAGAGAGCGTGTTGTTGATACCCTCAAATCCTAATTGAGTACTGCGATCATTGAATAAAATTTGTGTGGGACTCGACACATTTTCGAAATAATAGTTACGTGTTAATTCTCTTTTAGTATAACCATTGACTATGAAAAGGTCTTCATCCCTATCGTGGTCAAAATCAGTAAAAGTTACCGCCCACCCAAATTCGGTCTCTTCTACTCCGAGCTGCGCTGCGATATCTTCAAAAGTATTGTCACCACGATTGCGAAAAAATCCATTTTCATTGATAGCCGTAAGTACAAAATCGAAATTCCCGTCGTTATCTGGGTCTCCAATGGCAATACCCATATCGTCTTTATCGCGTTCAAATCCCAAATTGACATTGGCTTGAACAAATGAATTACCCTGTTCATTAATTAAAATTTCATTTAACCCCCCGTCATCATTAGCGATTAAAAGATCTAACCACCCATCATCATTGAAATCATAGGGTATACTTTGATAAGAGGGTGCAGGAGTACTTCCTTGTATAATAGAACTCACATCTTCAAAAGTGCCATCTCCATTTCCTTTGTAAAGCTGATTTAAAGCTGTTTCTAATTCCCAGTTTGAGATGTATATATCCAAAAATCCATCCTTGTTGTAATCAAACCAAGTGGCGTCGTTGATCGCAGAATCATCTACAACTTGATTAAGTCCTGCGGTAGCACTTACATCCAAGAAGGTTCCATTTTTTTGATTGTGAAACAAATGCACTTTAAAGCGACTCGTAATCAGTAAATCAGGGTAACCATCATTGTCATAATCTCCCCAGAATGCCCCGTATTGATATCCCACAAAAGGCGGAGTAGTAGCCAGTCCCTCTTCAGCCTCAGGGTATAAATTACCCAATCCACTTTGATCGGTAACATCAGTAAAAGTTCCGTCGTTGTTATTGGAAAACAATCGACTGCGCTGGTATTGATTTGAATTACCCCTGTCTTCTGTTGCGACAATAAAAAGGTCTAGATCACCATCTCTATCAAAATCTGCAACAGACAGACCATTGTTGTCAGCTACTTGATTTATTCCTGTGTAAGATGCAATCTGTTGAAAGTCTTGGGCAAAAGTCAAAGTCAATTTCAGCAGTAAGCAGCTAAAAACCAGAACGGATTTGTTGCTTCTTAAAGAGGTATTAACTTTTTGCAAATGATCCATAGCACTTTTCACCTTTTCTACAAAGTTAATGTCTATCTCAATGGGGGAAACTCAACTAAAACTGTGAAATCTGAGCATCCATCCAGATCAAACGCTGATTGAGCCAATCTTTGAGATAATTCACCTCTTCTTCGTAAGTTGAACCTACGAATTGATTAGGCCAGACCCACTCACCTAAGACAGGCCAGCGCTGAAAATTTCGCTCTGCATTTTCGAGATTATTCAAGGTATCGTAATACGAATCAATACTACCCATAAGCTGTCCGTTGCCTAATGCTCCAGATCTCAAGCTCTCCCATCGATTTTTGAGCTGAGTTCTGAAATAAGGATCTGTGATCAGCTTCTCCCACCAAAACGGCACATTCCAAAAATCACCCGCACAGCGTTGATTGAACTCAAATGACCACACGTCAGTTTGACCTCCACCACAATAATTTGCATTTCCAAACGCCAAATTAAAATCCCATACTGGGCCCATAGAAAGTTTAGCGTTTTTGTCTTTGGTAATCCATGTACTAATGCGATAAGCATCTACATTATTAGAAATTTCATTGACGATAAGAAAATCCACAAAGCTCTCGACATCGATATACGCGCGGTATCCCGTTTCAGGATCGTCGAAATTCTCTGACTGAAGAGCCGTCTCAAAATCGTACATATAGTTTTCTATATACTCTTTTTGGGCTGCAGTAATCTCATCGTAATCTGGACTGTCATAAAAAAATCGAATGCTCGAACCTGGCACATCCGTATAATTAGAAACAAAATGAGTTTGTGGGTCGTTATCAGGCCCTTTATCTATTTTTAAAATATAGCCTCCCGTTAAGTCTTCACCTTCATTTTCATCAGGCTTTAATTTATTGATGTTAATTCGTTCCTTATCTCTCTTAAGTTTTTCCATGAACACATAAATGCCTTCATTCAATCCATTTAGTTTCATATTAACGAATTGCGTTCTAGATGCATAACGACCCATACTACGCGCAATGTCGTAAGCTAGAACATTTCTCATAAGCGACTTATCGCTGTAAGGTGCATATAAAATCCAATCTTCTTCAAGGGGCATTCCTAAAAGAGAAACATCTACATCTTGATTACTGGCATCTTTAGTTTCTAGACCGTACTGTTTTTTGGGGAAAGACTGTGAGGATTGACCTCTGCGTTCAATTCCAATTGAGCCTTGAAACAACTGGTTCCCTCGATCAGAAATTTGCATAATCCCCGGGATTTTTGGTTCATCTGGGATTTCTTGATTATAGGTATCCACTGATACAAGAGGTAAGGTATAAGGAGGATAAACAATAGGCCCTGAGTTAGGTTCTTCTTCATCAATCTCCACCTCTACATCTTTTGAACAGCTCAAAATAAATAGAAAAATGAGCAAAAGAGTGTACTGTGGACGAATATAAACTTTTGAAAATAGGGTATACTTCATTTTTGCAAATTACAAATAATTCGCAAGTTCATAAGCAATTTAGTACCTTGAAAAGACATTCTTAACCTACACCTATGCGAAATATCCTTTTTCTCATATCAATATGGAGTAGCACCTTGATCAGTGCACAAGAAATATTTGCTGTCGACTATGCCTCACAAGCCGATGTAAAAGTCTTTGTCGTTGATTATGCTTCTCGTGCCGATTTAAAAGTATTTAAAGTGGATTACTCAGGTCAAGCTTCAGGAAATGAAGGTCTATGGTATTTTGCAGAATACAGCGGTCAGGCTGATAAAACCATCTTTTATGTCGACTATGAATCCCAAGCAGATCTAAAAATATTCTTTGTCGATTACAAGGGTCAAGCAGGCTGGAATAGCAATTCCAAAAAACATTTATTGTATTAAACGCAAAGTATGTATTTCAAACTTTTTCTTCGCCTAATAGTATTGAGTTTTACAGTAACTCTCAGCGCGCAAGAGCTCACTGCCTTTTCCATAAATATTCGATACAACAGCAACAATGACGGTGATGATTTATGGGAATTGAGAAAAAAAGAAGTTGTCGAGCACATTGCAACTCAAAAACCCTCAGTATTTGGTGTACAAGAAGCTACACATACGCAAATGCTTTATTTAAATGAAGAACTACCTAATTATGCTTATGTAGGTGTCGGTAGAGATGACGGAAAAACCAAAGGAGAATACTCCGCTATTTTCTATCACAAAGGTGAAGTGGAGCTCATCGAAGAAGAGACTTTTTGGCTTTCAACCACTCCTGAACGCGTATCAAAAGGATGGGATGCCGTCATTGTGCGAGTTTGCACCTATGCCAAATTCAAACACATCGAATCAGAGCGGCAGTTTTGGCATTTCAATACACATTTTGATCATATAGGACAAATGGCCCGAACTGAATCCGCCATACTTATAAGAGAGAAAATAAAAAGTATAAATAGGGAGCAACTTCCTGTCGTTTTAAGCGGTGACTTTAATGCTCTTCCTGAGGAACAGCCTATTGCAGAGCTGAAAAAACTTTTTCGAGACCCTCTTGAAGATATCGTCTTAATAGGACCTCTAGGAACATTTAACGGCTTTGAAGTAGGGGTACAGCCCGATAGACGAATCGACTACATCTTCTCAGATGGATTTAATGTCAAATCTTATAAACACTTAGACGACAAACGAAAAAACGGCCGTTGGATCTCTGATCACTTGGCCGTTTCAACACATTTATTTTTTAAGGAGCTTTAACCTGCAAAAATATATCCACAACCTCGGTTTTGAGCACGACCTAGGGCCCAAACACCTGATGGCACTAACTTTATTCCAGGAAGAATAGAAGCGACCATTTCTTTGTAGACATCGTCTGCATTCAATCCCACATTTGCAGCCACAGCAGAGCTATAAACCTTGGTAGCCAAATCGCAAACACAAAACATAGAACCTCTAGCTTGTAAATCTTTAATTCCCTGAATCGGAGGAAGCGGCATATCCCCTTCTTGAGGTTCAAAAACAGTGTTTCGAAGCGCGTGTTCACCTGTCTTATTGTCTTTAAAGTCGACGAGCGCACCGAGTTTAAATTTATTCCAAGCCTCAGAATTAAAGGCGAAAACAATTCCAGAATGCCTAAGCACCGTCATTGCTGTAATATTGTCATCTTTTATTCCTGTGGAATTATTAGACTCTAAAAAGGCCCAATTCCAAACAATGGGCAAGGTATTGTGAGGCTGACTACCATCATATACGATAGTGTGGTCCCCTTTGATTCCGTCAAACCAACTGTCTAATTCTTGATTGTCAAAATCAAAGGTGTTGTTGGTATCTGAAATCGATTCCATTTGATCAAAAGTGTTGACCATATTTGGAAAAGCTGAAGCGCTTACCCCTAAAGCCATAGTAGCAAAAAATTGTCTACGCGAAGTATCCATTTTGAAGTGTTTTTAAATTAAGTTCGATTTTAAGATACCAAAAAAATGGTAATAATTGTTTTTTGAAATTAAAAAATTGGTCCAAAACATTCAATTCAAATTGAATGCTTACATTAGAGTGACAGCAATCAAAAACATGAGAACTACATTACTTTCAAAAATCAGTCTCAAGTCAAGTCTTTTAGAGCTCCTTATTCTATTTTTGGCTATTACTATGGGGTTTCTCGTAGAAAACTATCGTGAGACGTATCTCGAAGAAAAACGATCAGAAAGATTACTCAATTCTCTACACATAGACCTACAAGGTGATATCGTTCGCTTTGATGAATTTACAGGTTTGCGAAAAACACTTATCGATGATGTCTACCACTTTATAGATGATGTAGAACAACGAGGACTTTTAGAAAATGACATGAAGCAACAAGAATTGTTCGCCAAGGCTATTTTCAACTGGACCTACTTCGAACCTAATACAGCCAATATTGAGCAAATCATAAGTTCAGGAGCACTTCGATATTTAGGGGATGACGAACTCATTCACCAAATCGGAATGATGCAGTCTCGCAATTTATTATTGATGGATCGACAAGAACGTGAACAAGAATATTTTCTAAATTATTTACAACCTATGATGCATCAGTATTACAATTTCAAGTGGCTCAATAAAAATTATGTGCGAAACTGGCAATCCTTTCCAGAGGCTAATGAAAATTTAATACAGGTGAATCCTGAAGAGCAACGAATGATGCTTTGGAAGCATTCAGATGCTTTAGCCGAAAGAGTAATGAACCTCTTTGAAAACTACGTTTTTATTCTCCGTTCAAGTTATGTGGTCAACTATGATGAGTACATTAAAGAGATGCAACACACTATCGAAATAATCGATAACAAAAGTTTAGCTAACAATTAAGGATACAACACTGGGTTCAAATGCGTGTCAATAAGCTCACCCACTTTAGCACCTGGACACCAGGTGTTCCAATCATTGATCTGCCAATCATTTTCAGGGTCTTTTAGACGCATAGACTTATCCATATAAATGATCGTAAACACCTTTCGAGTTTCATCGGTTTGATTTGGACCTGCCCTGTGAAAAACCCAACCAGAATGAAAACTGACCTCACCCAAGTCAAAGGGCTCAATGAGATGTTCAAAATCAGTTATCCGCAACCGATTTGAAATAAAGTCCTCACTTTGGTCACCTATTTCAAGCTCCCGTCCTTCAACAATTTGATGACTTTGGGCACTGAATTCGAGTGGTCCCATATTCAAGGGTACCGCCTGCAGCGGAATCCATGCCGTTATGCATTTATCAGTTTGTAACGGCCAATAAAATTGATCAGCATGCCAGGGCGTATACCCACCCCCAGCCTCTTTAAAAAGCGCTTGGTCGTGATAAAGGCGGACTCCATCGACCTGCATAAGTTCTGCTGCAATTCTACCCAAGCGTTTCGAAAAAATAAGTGTTTCTATTGCGGAATCTTCTCGCCACAAATTAAAGAGCTGTAGAAAGGCCTTTTCATAAGTATTACGATTCTTGAGTTCCTTTTTCTGCGTATTGAGCTCATCAACCTTTGCTCCTATAACAGTATTGAAATGGGCGATAGTCTCTGCATCAAAAACCTGTTTTAATTTAATAAATCTATTCTTTTGATAATAGGCTATTTGTTCCGGAGATAATTCGTAAGGTCGATCGAGTACTTCCATAGTTTGTTTTTTAACAGCGCACGAAAAATTACAAAAAAAATTCTAAGGGGTAAGGCCAAAACAATAAGGGTTAAAAAAAGTTTGACCTCCACAAGGGAGGTCAAACCGACTAAACTAACCTAACTAAATAGATCCAAGTTAAATTTATTGAGCAGCTCGTTTGATCTCGAGCGCCTTTTTTATTTCGTTTGCACGTTCTTCAGAAAGCGAATAATTTCTCATAATAAGTATGGCAATCAGGGTTCCAAGAATAGGGAATCCTGAATAAAACAAGCGCAATCCTGTAATTGCACCTTCGGGCTGTATGGCGAGATTGGCATCAAAACCAACAAAGGTCATAATAAGACCACTTAAGAGTCCTGATACAGCCTGACCGAGTTTCACCATCCACCAATAAATAGCTCCAAGTGTTCCTTCTTTTCGAGGAAGTCCATTTTCTAATTCATCCAAATCGCAGACATCAGCAGTCATACTCATCATTAAAGTGAAAAGCCCACCTATTCCAAAAGAATGAAAAGGAAGTGCGATTAAGAATAAATAGGGTTGATTCGGATCAAATAAAAACCAGAATAAAATATATCCAACAATACCTATAGATTGAGAGATGATAAAAGTTCTTTTTTTACCTATTTTCTTCGATAGTCGAGTAACAATGGGAATGACGATAAAGGTCGTGGCTAATGCTCCAACAAAACCGTGAAGGGTTGGGAAAATTCCAGCTGCACCAGCATCACCCGCAAACATATAATAGACAATTACAAAAAATGTAAAGGCCGCAATAGTCTGAAAAGAACCGAAAACTAAAAAGGTTGCCCAGCACAATTTTCTAAATGGCTTACTGCGCGCTGCATCTTTAAAACCTTGAATAATTCCATCAAAACTTCCAGCAAAATTACCAAGAGTTAAAGGCTTTAAATTATCGTCATTAAGCGTGGATTGACTTTTTATAAAAAGAGCGGGAACCATAGCCAAGAAGGTGCAGAACAGACCGATGTAAATCGATAACTCGCGCGCGCCCTCTTCAGCAGAAGGAAACCACTCTGGCTTATAAAGAATCACCCAAAACCATGGAGCGATTACCCAAGCCCACTGACCAATCCATTGGGCCACGGCCATGATTTGTGTACGCTCGTGAAAGTCATCACTCATCTCATAACCCATAGCTACGTATGGCACACTAAAAATGGTAAGACCTAAATAAAACAATACTGAAAAAGACAGTACCCACCAAAAATTGTACTCTAAACCATTTTCAGCATAGAGTTGCCACATGGCCATAAATGCAAGACCCATGATGATGGCTCCTATAAAAACATATTGTCTTCGTCTCCCCCATTTAGACTTGGTGTTATCTGATAAAAAGCCCATAATTGGGTCAGTAATCGCATCAAAAAATCGAGGTATAAAGAAGATCAACCCCCAAAGCCAAGGTGAAAATCCGAGGTTTTGAACCAGAATCACCATAAAAATTCCCAAAGCAGCTGGAAACATTTGGTTGGCAAGCATTCCAAATCCCCAGGCTATTTTTTGTCCCATGGAGACCTTTTTTGTTGTTTGTTGAGTACTCATTGTTTATTCGTGTTAGTTAGTTTAGTTGCATTATTCTGCCATCGGAGGAGATTTAACTTTTTCTAGTAAGTGGTTTAAGTTTCCTTGAAAGGTTTTTTCGACCGGGCTTTCTGCTCTTCCGAGACCATCGAAAACACCCTGATCAATGTAATCCCAAAGTGCGTACTTTCCTTTTCCGTCGACAGTAAATAGTCCAAAATGATTTTCAGAACCAATTGGATTTCCTTGATCTTTCCACTTCTCGTCGAAAGCCTCAAAGAAAAAGCAACTAATACCTACCTCTGCTGTCCAATCTAGAGTAGCCTTAAAGTATTTTGCCTGTTTGTATTGATCAGCAGCATTAGACCCCTCTGGTCCATAGAAGCCGTCTGATGTAGTTGCCCAGCCAGTTTCTCCAATATGAATTGGCTTTTGTACCCCCAGGCTCTCCATATAATTTTTAACCTTGTAGTATTCGCTTTTAGCATAGTCAGCTGCTCTTTGCATGGCCTCTTTAACTTGTTCTATTTCGCCGAGTTCCGCAACCTCTTCAGGATCTTGCTGCCAGTAATGCGATTGGTAATGTGTCTCGTGAAACGGATAAGTGTGCATTGAGATGTAATCAACTGCTTTGATCAAGCGTTCGAGATCAGGCTGATGATAAATAGCATCACCGCCACCCCAGGCAGCGAAATTATCTGAACTTGTAATCCACAAATCAGGGTCAAGCTCCCCGTTAACTTTTAAATCTTGTAAATAATTTACCCATTTTAAGATGACAGCAGGGCGCACAAAATAGGTTTGTGCCCAGTGCACCATAGCTTCATTACCTACGGCAACCACTTTTACAATATCAGCATAGTTTTGAGCCAATCGTACTGCTTCATTAATTTCTCGGGTATTGACCTCAAGATCTTCAACTTCGTGGTTAGGGCTTGGAGTCCAAGCACCTTGACAATTTATCCAAACACCTAACATTACATACATTTCGAACCCCTTGTGTTCTGCTTTAAGTTCAGAAATAGCCCGTAACATATTCTCGGCAAAAGGTAAGTGCACATTATAGGTTCTTAAAAAACGAAAACCCATGGCGTGAAGTAAAAGAATATCTTCTTTAATTTCAGTCAGTGTAGGCTGAATATCTCTTGTTTTTGCGCGGTATCCGCCGTAGGAAATGGCCATGTACTCAGGGTTGCCCAATAATTCAGCTGCCGATTTAGAGCTTGTGCTATTTACCGGTACTTGAAACTGCAGGTATCCTAGGGCTGTAACCACAAAAAATAGGGCAACGATAAGTTTTAGTCCTTTCTTCATTAATCTCTTTTTAAATAAACTTCAACTCGTAGAACGTTTCCGTTCCGTTCGAAAATTGCTGTACTTAACTCTGGACTAAGTTGAAGGCTTGAAAAGGCCTCTACTCTACCATCAGATAAGTGAACTTTCATCTCATTTGCTGAAGCTTTATGATATAGTATTGGTGTTTGACAAATGGTAAATGCCAAACTATTTTGTTGTAATTCTAATTCGTGTTTAAGGCCCTGAACGTCGAAATATTCAAAGAATTGTGCCGTGTTAATAAATTCCCTCTCGTCTAACATGCTCACATCAAAGGCCAAATGTCCCTGCGTATAGCGTACACCCATTTCGGTCAGTCTGCTAATAACATCTTCTTTTACCTGACCGGTCATTCCAGGTTGCTGAGCTCCTTTATGAGCGGGTGTATGAGAGTAAGGATCTGTTGGAAAGGCTCCGTAGTTTTTCGGAGTCTTATCAACACCTATTCCTTTATTGATTTCGAAATAAAACGTTCTGAGGCCCTCGATAGTGGCCTCATCTGCCTCTTCGGATATAGCTTTTTGCCAGCACTCTTGTGCAGCCAAAAGAAGTTTTGAAACCATATGCCAGTAAATAGAACCTAGGCCTTCGTATCCAAAGAACGTTCCTGAACGACCCGTGAATGCCTTGTGGTTAAACACCTCTTCGTAATAGGCACAAATGGTCTCGAATTCGTCAGCAACCATAGTCTTGTATGATTCCCCTAAACCATCGAGAGCTTCTTTTAATCCGTTTACATTGGTAAAACTTCCATTAAAATGCAATTGACCCTCACCATCTTGGTTGACAATTTCCGTATTACCATCTTTAAGCATTTGTTGCAGTAATTTAGAAGATTTAGCCGTTTCAGGCAGGGTGTTCTTGTCTAAAAATAACCCTAAATTTTTGTCGGGATACAAGATGTATGAATGTTGATCTTCTCTCCAAAGACGAGAATTTCTCATCGCAGTTAAAACCTCAAGAGACTCTTTTGGAGAAAGATATCCTGAACTCAAAACAGCCACTTGACCTTCAAGCATTTCATCTAAATAATGAACGCTAAGACCTTCTAGATTTATCTGCATCAGGTTGTAAGCGTGGTACAATCCGTCTTCTCTTTTATTGCTGCGAATACTCTGCTCTAAAATCGCTCTTACTTTTGAGATGAAGGCCGCAATATCACTGAGTTTTAAACTCTTTTTTGTACCACTAAATCCTTCTTCATATATACCTAATCTATAGACGGAGGCTGCCTCTCCAAGAGCATTGGTCATTTCTTGGCGTTCAAAATCAGAGAAACCTAATTCACTAATTGTTTTATTACGCTCAAAAATTTGATGAACCGTTTCAAAGAAGACCAATAATGCTTCTGAAACCTCAACAGTATCGTTTTCAGATTTCAACAAATCTTCAAAAAAGCATACAAATCTTCTCAAATAATACAATGTAACCATGGAAACCCCATTACCGACTAAGGCGTTATTGGCATCATTCCACTCTGGACGCTGAGTATTCAACCAAATACCGGCATCAGGAATGAAGTTGGATAATTTAGCCAAAAGTGTAGCTAATATTTTCTCCATGAAATTGACCTTGTAAATGCTTTTATCGTTTAAACGAAGAAGCGCCGAATCAGAACCATTAGCTTCACAAGCCGCTCTTAATTCGTGATCTGCCTGCACATCAAAGTCTATGGTGTTTTTCGAGTCTTTAACAATTTCACTGTATGCTTTTATGCGATAAGGAACATCTGCATAGGTAAAGACAGCGCGATTAAATTGCTTTTGCAACATACCAGGCTGATAGTTTTCTGCAAACTCCAAAAACTTTAACAGATAGATGATTTGGTGGTCTCCCCAATAACCAATGTAGCTCCATGGGTTGTCAGGCTCGATGGTTTCCCAGTCAAAACCGTATTTAGTCACGCGATAAGGGTTGTAGCCTTCAAAGGTTGTCGCATTTAAGAAGGTATGAATCATGCCTTCTATAAATTGAGGGTAGGAGAACACTAAGGCTTCCCAGTTCTGAAAAATATCTCTCCAATTTCCTTGGAAATCAAGCACTTTAGAACCGTCTAATTCATTTTTGGTGTTGATCGAGAATTTATTCCAAGGTCTTGATGGATCTCCGTGTCTACGACTAAATTTAAGGGGAAGATACTGTGCGCAAAGTCGCTCTATATCTGAATCTTCGACCTGTGCAATCCAGGTGTTCAACTCTTGAAGACTTATAATTTCTGGCAGTTCATTCAAACCAGAACCGTGCGATTGATAAAGCGCCTTGTTAGAACGTTTGATGTAATTTTTTAAATCGGCGGATTCAATCTCATAATTGTGATCAAAAACTCCACCGCGCATAATATTAAATAGTGTGTTTGCGAAATGTCTTGTCGTCCTTTTAGTATCTGAAGTGCATTGCAGGCCATCTGCTGTCGCTACCAAGGCCTTTAGTGCCTCGCTTCCTGCATAGATATCCTCAGCTACTTCCCTTTGAAGTACGTCAGCTTCTGAATTTATTTTTGCTTGAAGAGACTTAATTTCTGTCACTCCATACCCTAAATCAGCGACAATAGTCCATGATTGGCTTTCTCCTTCTTCTAAAGTAAGAGTATCGTTTAAAAGATAGGCACCTTTATTGGCCCTGACCTCATGATGAACTTCCGGATCAATTCCTTTTCGAAAAGCAGCAATACTCTTCGCTGAAATGAGCACTTTAGCATTTGGTCTACCCAAAGACCAGACCACATTAGATTTCAAAGCTTCTGAAGGCTCTGCACGGTCTACAATGACTGAACTGAGTGCGTAAATTCCAATAGTAGAGTTAGGCTCTAGTTCTGCCTTTTTGTAGGCGTCTACCAAATTACTCATCGCCAACTGCTGCCATTCACCAACTCCGTAAGGCAGTACATTTTGCAAGCCGTCAATAAAACGAATACCGACCCTTGCAGAGTCGGTATTCTTAAGTACAGACTTTCTAATAAAACCGAAAACATCAGAAGTAGTCCATTCTATATTGTAAATCAATCCTAAATCATGATTGATTTCTTCAAAAAGCACTTTATTGCCCAATTTATTTTTATACAGATTGCGTTGCACGTCATAAACTCCTTTGTACAGGTCACTTTGAGGCTCCCATAAAAAGGTCTGCTCGTCTTTGGTTACCAAAAAGATCGTTTTAGAACCAGTTGTTTCTAGACCCTCAGTAATCTTATCATCTGTATAATACGGCAGTATTGCATGCTCACTATTTTTTCTTCCTGCAGTTAATGCTCCATTACTCGACACAAACAACCAATGGTTTGAAGCACTTACAATACTCATAAAGAAAGGAGACATCTCGTTGCTGTTTTCAATCTTGTAAAACAACTCTCCATTTTTCTCCACTTCTAAGAGTTGGACTTCAGCTTCATTTTGATGCAGTGCTTTTGACCCTAAGTAAATCGCCTTATCGCTCATTCTTTCTTTAAAAATTCAACTTTATTTGTGAACTAATATATGCACAACTTTTTAGCAAATTACTAAAGAGTAGACCTAATTAATAAGAATAACCCACTACAAAATATATACAGTTTTAAAATTCTTAAAATTGAAGCTGAAATGTGACTTTAAGAGGGTTAGGACAACTTCAGACAAGTCATTGTAGTGGTAATGATAAGGTTATTGTAAGGTATCTTTAGCTCTAATTTTTGCAATTATGCGCTATAACGGTTTTCCTTTGGCACACTCTTTGAACTCAAACAACGGATCACAACATTATTAAATTCAAATCCTATGAAAAAAAGTATCTCTATCACCATGCTAATGTTAATTCACATAGTAATGCTCCGAGCGCAGCAAAAGAATTTTATTGATCAAGCATATATCGAGACTAGGGCATCGGTTGACACCCTTGTAGTTCCAAACCGAATCACCTTAGGCATTTTTATCTCTGAGGAAGATCACAGTAGAAAAACCAATGTAGAAAGCCTGGAATTAAAAATGGGTAAAACTTTAGAAAAATTGAAAATTGATATTACAAAACAACTCAAGCTCACCGATTTAAGCAGCAACTTTAAAAACTACATTTTACGTCGTCAAGACATTCAAAAATCAAAGTCTTATGAATTAGAAGTATACGATGCGATTACAGCAGGTAGGGTAATCACCGCATTAGAGCGAGCTGGAATCTCAAATGTGAATTTGATTAAAACCTCGTATTCTGGAATGAATGCACTAAAAATACAACTCAAAAGCAAAGCTATTATGAGAGCCAAGGAACAAGCTGAAGCCATGGCAAAACCTCTTGGTCAATCCGTTGGTAAGGCCCTGTATATTTCAGATTTTAACAGTAACAGCAATCCTGTGTACTACAACAGAAGAATGAAATTGCAAATGAGTGCAATGGCAGAAGAAGATCTTGAAGAAACACTGCAAATTGAATTTGAAAAAATCAAGGTCAGTGCAAGTTTAAATGTAAACTTCGCTCTGAATTAATTAGCTGAGCATAAAAAGGGCCATGGCAATCATGACCGCATTTTCGATAAAAGTTGCCTCTGTCATAGGAAGTTTTAGCGCTGTACCTAAACAAGCGCATTGAATTTGGCGTTTTTGGAGTAATACCCTAACAACACCAATAGTTGTTACACCCAAGATTAACAAAGTTAGAACTAAGGCCCAATTCAGTTGAAAGCGCATTAGAAAACACAGCCCAAGTGCAAGTTCTAAAAAGGGATAAACCCAACCATAGACAGACAGGCGTTTTGCCAACGGATCATACATTTGAAATGAGGCGTGAAAACCTTTTAAATCGAGAAACTTAAAAAAACTAAATACAACGTAAAAAAGTCCCATAAAATCGAGCATCATGGCATTGTAATCTGGAGTTTCCCAATGCAACAAGACAGAAGTAACTAACAAATACCCGAAAATTATAAAAAGTGGTTTAAGCTGAGTCCATTTTGAAAGGGTGCCTTCCGATACCTCTCTATACATTTTGGGTAAAGAGATTTGATATTTTGAACCTAAGGTTTCTTGCAGCACGTCAAGTGACAACGTCATAGACGATACGGTGATTTTAGCTTCGCCACTTTTAAGATCAACAGCTGCAGATTGAATTTCATCGACACTCATTAATTTTTGCTCTACTCCTTTGACGCAGCCCATACAGGTCATACCCTCAATATGATAAGTGATTTCATTCATGACTTGTCAATTTGTACCGTAATTCAGCTGGTAAAAACGTCTGTATTCACCTGAGATTACATCTTTGGTCCATTGAGAATTAGCTAAATACCAGTCAACAGTTTCTTTGAGTTTTACTTCAAAATTTTGACTGGGACTAAAGCCCAATTCACGCTCAATTTTTGAGGCATCAATAGCATATCTTAAATCATGACCTGGCCTATCCCGAACAAATTCAATAAGAGCTGCAGTAGTTCCTTTTTTTCGTTCTAATTTTTCGTCAATTATTTCAGCAATAAGGTTTACAAGATCTATATTGTGATACTCATTCTTTCCTCCTACTAAGTAGGTTTCTCCTAATTTCCCTTTGTGAGCAATCACATCAATGGCCTGACAGTGTTCTGTTACAAATAACCAGTCTCGCATTTGTCTACCATCGCCATATACAGGAAGTTTTTTTTCTTCTACGGCGTTTAAAACCATCAAAGGAATCAACTTCTCAGGAAACTGAAATGGTCCAAAATTATTAGAGCAATTCGAAATCACTACAGGTAAATTATACGTATTGTAATACGATCGAACTAAGTGATCAGCCGCCGCTTTGGTAGCAGAGTAAGGTGAGTTCGGTGCGTAATTTGAAGCTTCTGTAAAATAGGCTCCAGCAGACAAACTTCCGTATACCTCATCGGTTGAAATTTGATAAAACAAATGCTTTTTTGAAGGTGTGTTTTGATCGGATAATGACCAGTGCCTCACGCAAGCCTGTAAGAGCACAGTTGTACCTAATACATTAGTCTGAACAAACGACAAAGGGTCGTGTATAGAACGATCAACGTGTGATTCAGCGGCTAAATTAAAAACCCAATTAAACTGATACCGTTCAAAAAGTTGATTGATTAAATGCTCATCTGTAATTGAGCCTTGAACAAAGTGATAATTCACATACCCTTTAAAATCTTCTGTATTGGCTAAATTTCCAGCATAGGTCAGTGCATCTAAATTGAGTACAATATCTTGAGGATGGTTTCTTAACCAGTGACGCACAAGATGAGAGCCAATAAACCCTGCTCCTCCAGTTATTAAAATTGTTCTCTTCTCCCTAGCCATGTCTAGCCTTATTTAAAACGTTCTAACAAATACTGCCCATAGGCGGAGTGCTCAAGAGCCTTGGCCAATTGAACCGCTTTTTCTTTGCTGATAAAGCCCATTTCATAAGCAACCTCTTCTAAAGCTGCTACTTTTAAACCTTGTCTCTTTTCAATAACCTCAACAAAATCAGAAGCTTGAGATAAAGCATCTACTGTGCCTGTATCTAGCCAAGCATAACCCCTTTCAAGAAGTTCACAATGTAATTGGTTTTGCCGCAAAAAATGCTCATTGACCGAAGTAATTTCCAATTCACCTCGGGCTGAGGGTTCAATCGTTTTGGCAATTTCAATTACACTGTTTGAATAAAAATATAGACCCGTAATGGCGTAATTAGACTTTGGTTCAAGCGGTTTTTCTTCTATAGATAAAAGCTCGTTCTCAGTATTAAATTCAGCCACGCCATAACGACCAGGGTTTTTTACATAGTAACCAAAAACCGTAGCCTTGGGATTGTCACTTTTAGAAGCAAGCTCACAAGCCCTTTGCATCTTCTGCTGTAACCCGCTTCCGTAAAAAATATTATCCCCTAGTATTAAACAGACTGGGTCTGTTTTGATAAAAGAAGCGCCGATAATAAATGCCTGGGCGAGGCCTTCAGGTTTGGCTTGTTCTGCATAGGTAAAAGACATTCCCAAGTCCGAACCATCACCCAATAGCTTTTTAAATCCTCCTAAATCATCAGGGGTTGAGATGACAAGGACCTCTCTAATACCAGCCATCATTAACACCGATATCGGATAATAAATCATAGGTTTGTCGTAAACAGGCAACAGCTGTTTAGAGATTCCTTTTGTAATAGGATGCAGACGTGTACCTAATCCCCCCGCAAGAACAATACCCTTCATCATAAAACGAAGATAAAACTTTCTTGCGCTATTTAAAGATCGCTAAAGTGTCTTACTGCAGATACACCAGACGAGCTAATCTGCTCAACTCAGCTTCATCCACATATTTTCCAATTTCTTTATTGAATTGTGCCATATTCTCATACGGACGGTATTCCAAGAATTCGTGAGTCATTTTTGAACCTACACCAGGTAAATTCTTAATGTCTTCTTCTTGAGCCGTATTGAGCTCTATCGGAACAAAGATGTACTGTTCTAATCGAGCAACTTCTTGCTCATCGACGTATTTTCCGATTTCTTTTCTAAACTGATTCAAATTGACATAAGGCTTGTATTCTTCAAACTCATGGGCCATACGATCTCCGATTCCTGGTATGAGTTTAAAGGTTTCTTCAGCCGTTTCATTGATATTTAAAGGCACAAAAACCTTAGCATATAGCGCGTCTACATCCGCAGAAGTCCCTAAAACTTCAACAAAGCTTTCAATGGCTAAAAATGGACGCTGGCTGGTTATTTGAGTGACAACCTCTTGTGATAGACCAGCTTCTAATAGCGAGGCCTCTGAGGCTAAATTTGCATTTAATAAGGTAGATCTTGATACATCCGTACCTTGAACCTCTTCTTTGGTTTCAGTTTTTGATTCCGCTTTTTTGAAATCACAAGAAGACAACAGTAAAAAAGCACATAAAACAAAAGTTATTTGATTTTTCATAAGATTAAATTTTAGATGTTAATTGTAAATAAAGCATCCCTAAGAGGGAAAGTATGAGTAAACTTCCCGGAGCGAATACGGGTAATGCACCTGAGAAGCTATTGATAAGCAAATTGATCGTTGTTTCGTTAACGTAGATTTCTTTTTCAAACTCAAAGTTTGCCTTTAAATGAAAAAATACTCCCAATAAGCCTATTAAAGCTATTAGTATAATTGAATAAATCATTAAAGTGGTTATGAATTTATTAGATAATCTTCTGCGAATTGCAAAAATGATAAGAAGACTCCAAATACCTAAAATGGGAAGTAATTGAAGAAAATTCTCATAATGTTGAATAAAATATAAATCCAATAACAAGCCAAATGCAACTATTAAAAAAGTAAGCACAGTTGTCTTTAAAGTTGAAGAAAAAATATCTTTCATATAGGTCAAAATTAGAATAACATAATGAGGTAAAAAAACAATTTA
>NZIQ01000091.1 GCA_002691685.1 Flavobacteriaceae bacterium
AACAAACATGAGAAACCCAAGAGACATTGTTAAAATAAGAGTGCACGACGGTATTGTAGGTTTAATTTACCTCGGCTCTGTAGCCTTGGCCAATGAATTTGGCTATAATTTTATTTATGTTGCTGTAGCCACCGCAGTGCTTCAAATTCTTAGCCCAATCACAAAGTTCTGTCCAGTATACACTATATTGAATAAGCTGATGCCAGATACTACTCCCATGCAAAATGGGAGCAGAACGGAGTAGTCTTTTTATTCAGGAGCGATTTCGACAATCATTTCAACTTCAACGGCAATACCAATCGGCAGAGAATTCATGCCAACGGCTGATCTTGCATGCTTACCTTTTTCTTGAAAAACCTCAACCATCAAATCAGAAAATCCGTTGATGACCTTGGGCTGATCTTGAAATTCTAGGGTGCAATTTACCATTCCCAATACCTTAACAATTCGCTTTACTCGACTTAAGTCGCCTAATTCATTTTTTAAAAGTGCAAGATGGTTAATTCCTGTAAGGCGAGCGGCCTGATACCCCTCTTCTAGGCTTAGATCTTCTCCTACCTTACCTTGAATGTAAGTGCCGTCACTTTGTTTTGGTCCGGTTCCAGACAAAAACAACAAATTGCCCGTTTGAACCACACTGACATAGTTAGCCACAGGTGAGGATGGCTCCGGCAAATCAATACCCATAGCTGCTAATCGCATTTCAGGGGTTTCAGTTTTTTCAACAGTAACCGCTTCTGTTTCTTTGCTCATGCATGAACTCAGTATAAGGAGTCCTGCCAACATAAAATTTCTCATACGTGTTTTAATTTATTGGTTTTTGATGTTTAATGTGTTTTGTCTTTCAGTATTCAAGGTAAGTTTTGTCACATCTGGTCTCGAATAATGCCCAACCGGATCAAAGTTTTGACGTTCTTCAAAGACCCTCTTCAATTCAATTTCGCTATAAATTAATCCTTCTTTGTGAACTATAGGCTCAACCAACCATTCTCCGTTTGGACCTGCAACTGCAGAACCTCCATCCGCTAAAATAGCAGGGGCCTTCGCCATTAAGTCCTTGTAATAAGGGGTGTCCTTGGGAAAGTCTTCTTTGCGCATTAAACTTGATACCGAAACCACATAAGACCTCGACTCTCTAGCGATAAAACGCGTGATATCTTTAGTATTGTGAAGTCCCCCTGGCCATACCGCAATATGGAGATTTTCTCCCTGTGCATAGAGTGCTGCCCTTGGAAGGGGCATCCAATTCTCCCAGCAATTAAGTCCCCCGAGTGTAAAGCCATTTAAATCGTGAACCCGTAATCCGTTTCCGTCACCTGGAGCCCAAGTCAATCGCTCATCATAGGTGGGTTGCAATTTTCTATGGACGGATTGGATTTCTCCTTTTTGATCAATGTAAACCAAAGAACAGTAAAGGCTGTGCCCTCCTCTGTCAGCAGCTCGTTCAATAATGCCTAAATACACAGCAATTTTAAACTCTTTAGCCAACAGACAAATGCCTTCTAGGTCTCCTCTTTCGATTTGAATAGCGTTAATGGCGTAGTGGGCGTGTAGTGATTTGTTGATTGGCATTTCCCATTTTGCCCCATTGCTGAGGGCCAACCAAAAGGGATAACCAGGAAGAAAGCCTTCTCCAAACACAATCAAATCTGCTTTTTCTTGTGCGGCATCTCGTATCGCCTGTTCTGCTTTTTCAATCGTCCGATTCTTATTCAACCAAGCCGGTGCCAACTGCGCCATTGCAATCTTGAGCTCACTCATTTCTCCAAGGATTTAAAATGAAGTTACTAAACATTTTTCTTCTCCTGAGTAAACTTCGTGTCTCCTTTGAATTTTATACCTTTTAAGCTACTTATTAGCTATTCAATGAAAAAAACTTTTACCCTAGCGCTTCTTGTTCTCTTTGGTTTTTCAAGTGCTCAAGATAAAATGAGCTGGTTTGAAGAGGCCAAGCTCGGCATCTTTATACATTGGGGAATTTATGCCGTCGATGGGATTAGTGAATCTTGGTCTTTTTACAACGGATACCTATCGCATGAAGATTATATGAAACAACTCGGCGGTTTCACTGCTGAAAAGTACCAGCCCAAGCATTGGGTAAAACTGATTTCAAACAGCGGTGCTAAATACACCGTAATCACCTCAAAGCACCACGATGGTTTTGCACTTTGGAATTCGAAACACGGAAACTTAAATGCCTTTTCGTCAGCTAAGGCACAGAAAGATGTTTTAACACCCTTTGTGAAAGCCGTTCGTAAAAGCGATTTAAAACTTGGCATGTATTTTTCGCTTCCGGACTGGTCTTATGAAGACTATACCCATCACACCAATAAAATTAAGCGTTACCAAATCGCAACTGACTCTTTGCGCTGGAATAGGTATTTGAATTACATGAACGCACAGCTCAACGAGCTCAGCCAAAGTTACACTCCCGATTTATGGTGGTTTGATGGCGATTGGGAACATTCATCTAAAGAATGGAGGATAGACGAAATCAAAACCAAACTGATCGCCCAAAACAAAAACAGCATTTTTAATTCAAGGCTCAATGGCAAAGGAGACTACGAGACTCCAGAAATTGGAATACCCGTGATGGCTCCCCGCTCAAAACATTGGGAGCTTTGTGTAAGCATAAACGATTCTTGGGGGTATCAACCCAATGACAATAATTATAAGACCCCCATGCAAGTCATTGATCTTTTTGTAGATACGCTCAGCAAGGGAGGGAATCTACTGTTGAATATTGGCCCTAAAGCAGACGGTAGCATTGCGGATGAGCAAAAAAACGTACTCAATGAATTAGGTGGCTGGATTAAAAAGCATCAAAGTGCCGTTTATTCCACACAAAGAGGAATTCCTTACGAGCATTTTTATGGGCCAACAACCTTGAGCAAAGACCGCAAAACGCTCTATCTCTATCTCAGAGACATTCCAAAAGACGGAAATGTTGTCTTAAAAGGAATCAGCAATAAAATCAACAGAGCCTATGTAGTAGGTCAAGGGGCTATTTTAAACCAACAGACCATTTGCACGGTGTATTGGAATAAATATCCGGGGCTAACCTACATCGAAATTCCCAAAGAAAGTATAGACCCCTATTACACGGTTATTGCTGTGCTACTCGATGATGAAATTGAGCTGTATCGAGAATTCAACAGCGCCGTAGAGCAAAATTAAAAATCCTTATAGTTCCACTGCCCGCGATAAGTGCGATCCAATAGCATAGAAGCGCTTCTGTCATTTTCAAAAGTTTCGCTTTTTGGATCCCATTTTAAAGGACGTTCAAGATCGTAAGCAATATTGGCTATATTACATATGGATGCGGTTCGGTGTCCAATTTCAACATCACAAATCGGCATCGAACGGTCTCTTATCGCATTTAACCAATCGACAAGGTGGTTCTCACTTTTATAAACGCGATTCTTATCTCTTCGCTTAAGTGGTGTTGTCGCTAAGTCTTCATTGGGAAATGTCTTAAGATAACTACGGCTGACTTCAAGTCGACCTTCTGTTCCAATAAAGCGAATTTCATTATTTCGCTCACCCCATTTGGTATGCTCTACTTTGATGCCACTCTCGTAGGTATAAGTAAGTCCAAAGTCTGAACGGTCTTTTGGTGGTTCAAAGAGGATAGGTCCAGAGTGATCCATGTCTAATGCCCATTGCACAATATCGAACATATGAGCGCCCCAATCGGTAACCATTCCTCCGCCAAAAGGCTTGTAATCTCTCCATTGTCCCCAGCGCTTATCGTCTAAAGGGCATGCCAAATCTCGGTGATACCCTCTATAAGGTGCAGGGCCAATCCAAGCATTCCAATCGATATTCTCCGGGATAGACTGAGAAGGTAAATCGCAAAATTTATAAGGCTCGCCGATAGCCACCTTAACATTTATGATATCGCCAATATATCCGTTTCGAATCAACTCCACCGCATGTCTAAATCGGTCCCAAGAACGCTGCATACTACCCGTTTGAAAAACACGCTCGTATTTTCGAGTAGCATCGACCATTGCTCTTCCCTCAGCAACAGAAGACGAGAGTGGTTTTTCACAGTAAATATCCTTACCCATATTTGCCGCGTCCACCGCCATTTGCGCATGCCAATGATCTGGTGTAGCAATCACTACCGCATCTATATCTTTTCGCTCTAATAACGCTCTATAAGAAGTAAAATTCATTAGGTTGTGAAGTGGCTTTTCGCTCTTGCGTAGCTCTTTTTTCATCATGTCTTCAAAAAAAGTGAGCTTTTCTGAATCGACATCGCTTGCCGCCATGACAACCGCCTGCTCATAATTTAAAAAGTTGCGCATTAATCCTTGACCCTGTTTTCCTAGACCGATAAAACCCAGTTGAATTTTATCATTAGGGCTAGTACCTGAAAAGCCCAGTACATGACTTGGCATAATACTGAATACAGAAGCTGAAGCCGCTGTTTTTTTAATGAAAGTTCTTCTTTTCATCTATTTTAATTTAGTCGTTGTTCTTTCAAGATAATAAAGAATTTCATGTGAAAAGTGAGTGACAGGAAATAATCATTAACTTGATACTCAACTAACTAATTAAATACGCATGCGTTCTTTTATAATTGCTTTTACAGCGGTTTTGATATGCACTCAAGGTCTAGCACAAAAAACCAGAGTTTACGACTTAAAAATCGAAGGTCAAACCAATCCCCTAGGAATAACGAACTCTTCTCCGAGTTTTTCATGGAAGATCGCCTCAGGTTTAAACAGTGTCATGCAGACACATTATCAAATAATGGTGTCTAAAGACAATTCTTTTAGAACTAGTGAACTTGTCTGGGATTCACAAAAAATCGAAAGCGACCAAAGTCAATACCTCAAATACAAAGGCCCAAAATTAAAGGCCAATCAGCGCTATTTTTGGAAAGTCAGGGTGTGGAACACCAAAGAAAAAAAATCGACTACAAGCAGCTTAAATCATTGGTCCATGGGTTTGTCCCCCAAAGACTGGACGGCCAAATGGATCACCCAAAACGAAGCAGATAACAAGAGTCGAAAAAGTCCTTATTTCAAAAAAGATTTTTCAACCTCTCAAAACGTTCAATCAGCCTTTTTACACATCAGCGCTCAAGGCATGTACGAAGCACACCTGAATGGCAAAAAAATCGGAGATGATTATTTGACCCCGGGTTGGACCGCCTATAACGATCGCATTCAATACCAAACCTACGATGTTAGCCAGTACTTAACTGAAAAAAATGCGCTTGGCGTTGTCTTGGGCAGTGGATGGCATAGGGGCTATTTGGCGTGGTCAGACAATAAAAACACCTATGGCGATGACATCTCGTTTATTGCACAGCTCATCATTACCTACCAAGACGGAAGTCAAGAAGTAATTGAATCTGATAGAAGTTGGAACTACAAACACGGCGCTATAATCGATTCTGAACTTTACGATGGTGAATTCTATAACGCCCTACTCGAAGACAATTGGTGCGCTTACGGTATTCCCCTACAAAATACTCGAGCTGCAGTTTTGGCCGAAAATGTTACACAGCGATTAGTGAATACACACAACGAGACAATCAAGGCGCAAGAAATACTAGATGCTGTTGATTTAATCACCACTCCCGAGGGAGACCAGGTCTTAGATTTTGGACAAAATTTAGTGGGGTGGATTGAGTTTTCTNATGTNGGTCAAAAGGGCGACACCTTGCGCTTNNATCACGCAGAAATTCTAGATAAAAATGGNNCATTCTACACCGAGAATTTAAGAGATGCAGACCAATTGAANACCTATATTTTAAATGATNATCNCGANAAAGTNTACCGTCCTCATTTTACGTTTCAAGGCTTTCGATATGTCAAGGTNGAAGGNNTTACCNCAATAGATCCTTCAAAATTNAAAGCNGTTGCCTTNTANTCNGATATGCAAACNACAGGGCATTTTGAATCCTCAAACCAAAACATTAATCANCTTCAGCAAAATATCTTNTGGGGGCAAAAAGGNAATTTTTTAGATGTTCCNACGGACTGTCCACAAAGAGACGAACGTTTGGGTTGGACAGGAGATGCTCAAGCGTTCTACAACACNGCCAGCTTTAANATGGAAGTTAAAAACTTCTTTGATAAATGGCTNATAGACCTCAGTTTAGATCAGCGCGAAGACGGGTCTGTTCCATGGGTGATTCCAAATGTTTTAGGGGAAAGCTCCNCAGGCTCTGCGGGTTGGGCAGACGCAGCAACTATAATTCCATATAATCACTATCTCGCCTACGGAGACAAAGAACAGTTAGCAGTGCAATACGAAAGCATGAAAAANTGGGTGGAATACATGTACGTNAACAGCANAGACGGAAAGTATACAGGAGGNTTTCACTTTGGAGATTGGTTATTTTTCAAGCCCGANTACGATAATGACGGNCGCGCTGCAATTACCAATAAAGAGCTCATTGCACAGTGTTTTTATGCCAAATCAACGTCCATCATNAAAGAGGTNTCAGCAATCCTTGGCTATCATGATCAGGCGAAAATATATGAAANTCGATTGGAAAAAATCAAAACTGTATTTCTCGACGAGTACATGACTCCNAATGGACGACTCGTNTCTGANACACAAACAGCCTATGTGCTCGCTCTTGCNTTTGATTTGNTTCCTGAAGGCCTCAANGCTAATGCGGCCAAACGNTTAGCANACAACGTGAAGAGTTATGACACNCATTTAACGACAGGCTTTTTGGGCACGCCTTATCTNTGTCATGTNCTTACAGATAACGGATATNAAGANCTNGCTATNNNCTTGTTNTTACAAGAAACCTATCCCTCATGGTTATATCCNGTTACTATGGGNGCCACCACCATATGGGAGCGTTGGGANGGTATNAANCCTGATGGGTCCACACAGACNCCAACTATGAATTCATATAATCACTACGCCTATGGAGCGATTGGTGAATGGATGTACAAAGAGCTTTTAGGCATNAANTTGNATNCCCAGCATCCAGGATTTAAAAAATTCAAAATCAGNCCNCTTTTTGACAANAACTTTGAGCACATCAAAGGNNATCNCATTTCTCCTTATGGGAAAATAGCCGTAAACTGGGANTCTAAGAATGANCAACTNNACCTNAGTGTTGTGATTCCAGCAAATACANGCGCTGAAATTGAGCTTCCTGAAAANNGAAATTGGAAACTTAAATCNGNAAAAAAATGGCAANNAACNNCNGCTANTTTTGAGTTAGGTTCTGGANGCTATGANTTNATTGGAGATTTAAAACCTTAATTCGAGGATTGCATTTGATTNATATAGGCTTTAATCAGCTNAAGNCCTTCTTGNTGAACNANNCTNCGNCCCANNTCTGGCATNCGTATCGCNGGGTCGACACTNGCCATTCTATAGNTAAAAATAGATNCTTCNGCTTTTCCNGGAACAATGCCGTANTGAAAATCACCNGATCCTTTTCCTGCTGCTACNGGAGGNTTGTATANCCCTCTTGCNCTNTGNTCAGNTTGNTGATACTCCANATAAAGNCCTGAATTCTTNGCGCTACCTCTTTTNGAATGGCAATGCGCACAATTGGCATCGAGATAAGCNTGGGCTCGGTTTTCTAANTTTCCNCTTGAATCATCNTTCCATACCGGCATTGCTGCAACCTCATCTANATTGTTCATTCCAATTAATNGTTGCTCTGTCTTAAAATAATTNAACTGNTTNATTTGCGTGCTAATAAAGCTGTANTCTTTATTGAGTTGGGCAGCAGTCATNCCAACNGGTGAAATTTCGTTNTCTANGCTNTGACAATTTTTACATTGATTNTTATTTGGAACAACGTATTCAAANGTTTTGAGCTTTCCATCNGTATGNCTGTNTTNTANNGGAANAGCGCTTCCGGTATAATTCAAATAGGCNTCNGTTTGTTCTTCGTTCCANATATAATTTAAAGGAATCCATTTACCTTNTCTGTTNAGAAGTAAACGCGTTTCNATCAATTTTGAAGCGTTTGTTTGGNCNGCCTCCTCAATATGTTCGTACCTAAAGTTTTTAATCAAAATNCTTNCTGCTTCAAAACGCATTGGCCCATTTNCTTCAAAACTCATTTTAGTCGCATTAGGNAAATAGACAAAGCGTTCTTTTAAGGCGTAATTCGAAAAAAGNGGCGTGTTGATNTCGTANGGATAAACGTTTGNTTCTGGTTCTANTTTTGAGAGTTCTCCTTTAAAAAATCCATANGCAGATAATTNCTCTAACTCCTGCGAAACGGTTTGATTTTGCAAAATTGNAGAAGAAACCTTTCTCGNTTTTGGAGGGATGTTTTTGTCTTCACCGCAAGCGANAAATANCAAAGAGNTGAGCCCAGAAAAAAGATATGCTNTACTCGCCTTCACATTNAAACATATTAACATCCGTTGTAAATNCTTCAAAATCATTAGACNCATCAAGATATGCAAAGCTTGCCCCTTCATTATTTTCCAANCAAATTAAATGCGCCTGGTCTTGAAGTTTGCCGTTTTGAGCTATAATGCCGTCGTACACNATGTCAGGAATTTTAAAGCCATTTTTNAACGCCCATAACAAACCAAAATCATTTGAAAAGGTGGGTAATAAAAATCGATTTTCNAACCTGTTTTGGTAAGCNTAAACGCGGCCCGAGTACGGATTGTAATTTAAGTCATTTTTAAANTCGGCATCAATGCCTCTTAGGCCTCTGTCTTCNGCTTCATNANAGAGTTCAGCNTCCTCTTGTTCTAAAGCAAAAAGTTCNTAACTCACGATAGACATATTNGAAGTCTTATGGTCTTTGATCTCATTNTCAAAAAGNGTTACGTCTTTNGTGGCCATNACAATCACTCCTGTACCTTTAGGAACAGCGCTNACAATNGAACCTTTNACCGCAAAATTNGAAAGATTNTTNTCGTAAATTCGGTTGTTATGCGCCTTNACNTGTCCNCCAGACATNGTTAATCCCGGCAAATTGAAAATNAGCAATCCGCTTGTNTTNTTGAAGACTTCGTTTTCGTAAATTTCAACATTAGTNCTGTTTTCACTTTCTANTCCAGCCACATTGAAAAAAGCCTTATTNTTTCTGATAATCACCNTGTCTGATTGTCCAACATAAATTCCCGCATCNGAGGAGCCGATAACCTCGCTTTGNTCAATCAGNACATTTGTCGAAAGTACAGGATANAGNGCNTAGGCACCGTTTTCTTCTGAGACTTCACCAGTCCAAGCCGATCTTATGCGCCTAATGATTAAGNTGTCTGTTTCGCTCACCTTCAAATTATCGCCTGCNGCNTCTTCGATGGTAAAATCCTCTAAAGTAATATGCTGCGAATTTGTAATTTTTATGCCCTCTGCTCCAGATTTTTGTCCTTTAAAAGAAAGCACCGTTTTGTCCATTCCCTTTCCTCTGATAGTCAANTGTTTCTTNTTGTCTAGACTTAAGGATTGAGAAAATAAGAAATGTCCTTCAGGNAATTCAATTACAGAGCTGTCTTTGGCAAAAATAAATTCCTTTACCAANGCCTCTTCTAAATCGAGGTAATCGCGNTCAGGGTCNTAANATGGCANCTTAGAAGAAAGNCTGCAAACAACCAAAATTATAAGTNCAATTGCCGCAAGANCAAGTACGAGCTTTTTCATTTTTAAATAGTTGACAAAGAGCTTGAAGATACTAAAACAAAAANAGAAGAGCTGTTTTTATNACAAGAGATGTTTAGCNTTTCTTTTTTTAAAGCNTNGGNAANTGNAATCNATTTTCAGTGTAAGNCAATNCGCTTNTAGATGNCAATGNCGNAGTTGAAATTAGTTTAAATACCTCAAGGTTTATTCTTAGACCCTACTAACTTAAACTGCATTTGAACTTGCAGGGCTGAAATCGAAATNGCATAATTTTCATCCTTTGACAATTCGTTTAGGGCATTAGTAAAACCAACCGCTAAACTCATTACCGGACCAATGTCNANGCCCAANCCTATATTTAACATGGTCGCATTTTCTTTGGTATAAGTTGCAATCACTTTACTCCGGTCTGACAANAGNGCCAAGCCGCCTCTTAGATAGAAACCGTTAGAACGTCCGTCANGATANTAATCGGCATTTAGCCCCACCTTAAAAGCGCTGTTNCTTTCGTCATTGACTTTTTCACCAAAGTTTAGGCCTATAGAAGGTTGAAGGTCTAGNTTTTTGGAAACCGGAATATCNTAAAAANCTCCAATGCCAATTACNNNNGAAGGATCTTCGGTAATGATTATGGCTCCATTTCTGCTTTCTATTTTTGATTTAGCCGACTCATACCCTGTCGAGAATCCAAATTGTGAATACACCCCTAAAGTGACAAGAAGTGCAACAATTGTCATTTTTGCTTTCATTCTTTCTATTGTTCTTCAGTAAATATATCTATTTATGAATTCATATGTCGCTTCTAAGGCGTCCACCCAATTTTGATGAAGAAGAAAGCCATGAACCTCATCAGGAAAAATGAGCTGTTCAAAATAGACCCCTCGATCTCTCAATTGTTCTGAAAGCACAACAGTTTCAGAAAAAGGAACATTTCTATCGTCGTCACCATGTATGAGTAGCACAGGGCTTTTCCATCCATCCAAATACGCCTCAGGAGAAGATTTGAAAGCGCGTTCAGCGATTTCTGGATAAAAACTTTGATTATACCAACTCGCAAAGGTTGGAAGTTCTGTGTTCCAATTGTGCACCCCATGAATATCAACGCCAACAGCGAACAAATCACTTCTGCGAGCGAGTCCATGTGCAGTTAAATACCCACCATAACTTCCACCCCAAAGTGCGATTTTTTCAGAATCTATATCATCTCTAGAGGCCAAATATAGACCCGTACCTATTAGATCGTTTACTTCACTCGCTCCAGTAATTCCGTAGTTCTCTGCCTCCCTGAAGTCTGTGCCGTATCCTATACCGCTGCGATAATTTATCATGACTGCAATATATCCTTGACTTGCAAAGTACTGTTGAAGGGCAAAAGCATTGCTGTAGTATCCACTGTAGTGATAAGTTTGAAGCATTTGTCTACGACTGCCTCCATGTAAGAAAACAGTTGCGGGATATTTTTTTCCCTTCTTATAATTACTAGGATAAAAAACAGTTGCATTAAAGACCTCTCCATCGGTAGCCGTAATTTCGATTACTTCTGGTGTCTTTTGTTTTTCAAAAATTTTAGTCCGTTTACCGATTAGCGAAATTTCGTTTTTTTCAAGCATAGCTGGCCTTGAAGTGTGTTGAGCAGTAGTTCTCAAAAAAGCGATTCCATTTGCTGTTTCCTTGGCATTAAATTCTGAGCTCTTTCCTTCGGTTAACATCTTCATATTCTGTGTAACCAAGTCAATTTGACCTATATGTCTTCTGTGAATGTCTCCAATATTGGTTGTGATAAAGAGCGATTGTCTGTCCCGAGAAAGGGAATAATCTTCTACTATTCCTGATCCTTTGGTTAGTTCAGTAAGCTTTGCTGTTGAAGTTTGCAAAGCGTATAAGTGCATCCAGCCTTGTTTTTCCCAAGGAAACACAAGTTTGTCTAAGGCTATCCACTCCAATGCAGCTCTTGGAAATTGTCCAAAAAACACAGATCCCATGCCTTGGTCTGCTTGCCAAACTTTCTTTGAAGTAT
>NZIQ01000092.1 GCA_002691685.1 Flavobacteriaceae bacterium
AATGCCCAACTAAAAGAATTAGAACCTACACATTTAGAAGAGATTTTGTTGCACCATTTGGGTAAGACTTCAGAAATTTTGATCTTCTTACTCGGAGCCATGACTATTGTTGAAATTATAGACTATTTTAACGGCTTTGTAACTATTAAAAACTTTATCCGCACCAGACAAAAAACCAAATTACTCTGGATATTCTCGATTTTAGCTTTCATCTTATCTGCAATTATTGATAATCTAACGGCTACTATAGTTTTAATTACGATTCTTCAAAAGGTTATTCATCAAAAAGATGTTAGACTTTACTTCGCAGGTTTAATTATATTAAATGCAAATGCTGGTGGTGCCTGGTCGCCTATCGGTGATGTGACAACCACTATGTTATGGATTGCAAACAAAGTGGATGGTTTCTCATTGGTAAACAGAGTGTTGGTGCCTTCAATATTCTGCATGGTAGTTCCAACAGTTATAGCTAGTCGTTTTCAAGTATTTAGAGGAGAAATAGCCGAATTGCCGGCAGAAGAAAAAGGTGATGAGAATTCCAGATTTGGGTCGTTTATGCTGTATTTGGGTCTAGGTGCAATAGTTTTCGTTCCCTTCTTTAAAACGGTTACACATTTGCCACCTTATGTCGGTATGATGCTTTCGCTGTCTATTGTAGCCTTAGCGGCTGAAATCTTAACTGGTACAAGATTTAGTCTGTCAAAAACCAACAAGAAAATTGATGAACTGGAACATCACTCTCCTGTTCATACAGCGATGACTAAAATAGAATTGCCTAGTATTTTATTCTTCTTAGGTATTTTAATGGCCGTGGCATGTCTAGAATCTCTAGGAATCTTATTCAATTATGCAGAAGCCTTAAATCATGCAATTCCCAATAAGGATGTTGTTGTAATACTGCTTGGAATTGCCTCTGCAGTAATCGATAACGTGCCCTTGGTGGCTGCTTCTATGGGAATGTTCTCTGAGGCTCCAGATCATCCTTTATGGCATTTTATTGCTTACTCAGCAGGTACAGGAGGAAGCATGTTAATCATTGGTTCTGCAGCTGGTGTAGTTGCTATGGGTATGGAAAAAATTGATTTTTTCTGGTTTTTGAAAAAAATCACTTGGCTCGCTTTAGTCGGCTTTTTATCGGGTGCATTGGTATTTGTCCTTATGAGAGACTATCTTTAAACTACTATGTTTCAAATTCAATCAAATTCATTGAGTGTCATTGACATGATTGTCAATGGTGGTGCAGGGAGTATCATTATTATATTAATTCTCTTCGCACTACTGATGTTGGCTGTTTATATTTATGCCGAGCGAACCTTGACCTTTAACGGTCTTTTAAAATTAGACAGTGGGTTTGTCGATGATTTGAATAAAGAATTGAGAAGAAACTCCATGAATGTTCAAAAGGCCATTACCATTTGTAAGAAAAGTGATCATCCTTCGGCTAGAATAATTCGCAGAGGTTTAGAGCGTTTTAAAGACAAAAATGAATTAGGACCAACAAAAACAGCGATTGAAAATGAGGCGCAATTTGTCGTTTACGGTCTAGAAAGAAATATTAATATTTTGGCAACCATTTCTGGTGCAGCTCCTATGATTGGATTTTTGGGAACGGTCATTGGTATGATTATCGCTTTTCATCAAATGGCTAATAGTGGAGGTCAGGCCGAGATGGCGGAATTGGCCTCTGGAATTTATACCGCAATGACCACTACCGTGGGAGGATTAATTGTAGGTATTTTAAGCTACATAGGCTATAATCATTTAGTCACTCGCACCCAGCTCATTGTTCACGATTTAGAAAAAAAGGCATCTGAGTTTTTAGAGGAATTAGATAAATAAACTTATGAAGATTCAGCGAAAGAATTTGATTAATCCTCAGTTTAATATGTCTTCTATGACAGACGTAGTTTTTTTGCTTCTCATTTTCTTTTTACTTACCTCAAATGTTCCTAAAGCTTTAGACTTAATTACGCCCACTGCTGAGGGAAATCAAACCAAAGCTGCAGATCCAAATATGGTTACTGTTAGCATTGATAAAAGTCTTAATTGGTTTATCGATGGTGAGCAAATTTCATCAGATTATTTAGAAATAGAACTTGACAAGGCTTTAGAGCGAATTGAAACGCCTACTATTATCCTTTACGCCGACGAAAATATTCCGCTTAAAGAAAGTGTAAAGGTGATGAACCTAGCCAACAAAAAAAACTACAAGCTTATTTTGGCCGTGCAGCCCGAAGGTTAATACATGCAAAACTATAATCAAACACTGGAGTGGATGTTTAATCGTCTACCGATGTATCAGCGTGATGGTAAATCGGCATTGGAGTTCAAACTTGATAAAACCTACTCTTGGCTAGACCATCTAGAAAACCCCCATTACAAGTTTAAATCCATTCATGTTGGAGGGACTAATGGTAAAGGGTCCTGCTCTCACATGCTCACTTCAATATTGATGGAAGAGGGATATCAAGTGGGCATGTATACCTCTCCTCATTTAGTGGACTTTAGAGAACGTATTCGCACCAACTCTGACATGTGTTCAGAAGAATTTGTGATGGCCTTTATTTCGACTCACAAGGACTATATTTTGGGTCATGCATTGAGTTTTTTTGAAATCACTGTGGGAATGGCCTTTTCATATTTTGCCGATCAAAATGTTGACATAGCGGTTATAGAAGTAGGTATGGGAGGAAGATTAGATTCCACAAATGTAATTACTCCCCTTATTAGTATCATAACAACTATTGGTTTGGACCATCAAGCCTTTTTAGGTGATACCTTAGAAAAAATAGCTCACGAAAAGGCTGGAATCATTAAGTCTAATATCCCTGTAATTATAGGCAATATTCAAGAAGAAACAGAAAGGGTGTTTCAAACTAAGGCAGAGGAGCAAAATGCACCAATTTACTGGGCTTCAGATACTCCTTCTGAATTTAAATCAGATTTGAAGGGAATTTATCAAGTTTTCAATATAAACACTGTGGTTACTGCTATAGATGTTCTAAATAAGCACAGTGAATTTTCAATTTCTACAAAAGCGGTGCGAGATGGTTTGCAAAAGGTTGTCGCCAATACTGAAATTCAAGGAAGATGGCAATGGTTAAAGGACAACATTGTTTGTGATACCGCTCACAATATAGATGGATTACAATTTGTTTTTAAGCAGTTGTCAAATCAAAAATATGATAACCTCTATATTGTTTTCGGAATGGTGAAAGATAAAAACATCGATGATATTCTAGCCCTCTTACCCAAAAAAGCCCATTACTATTTTGCTGCTCCAAAAATTAATAGAGCTCTTCCTGCTTTAGAATTATTTGGGCATTCAAAACGATTTGATCTAAAAGGGGAGTGCTGTTCTAGTGTCACTGATGCATATCACAAAGCACTACTAAATGCAGGTAAATCAGATTTGATTTTTATAGGTGGAAGTACTTTTGTGGTTGCAGAAGTACTATTAGACTAGTTTTGGTCAAGCATGAGTTCTTGTGTAGCCAAAGCTTTCGATTTTTTGTAGGCCTCACTAAAGTTGCTTAGTAATCTTTTGTATTGTTGAGAATAAATCAGTGCTCTTGATAGATATCCATTGAATCTTTTTGATAGATAATACGATTTGTCAAAATCGTAATTCAACAATTTTTCTTTTCCATAAAACTCTCCGTTCATCATATCATAACCTGCTCTGATATTAAAGTTTAGATACATTTGATCCGTAAAATTAATATTCCACGAATCAATTTCATTCGATATGGCATAATTTCGTTCATTCAAATGATTGTAGATTTCTAATAGATTAGATTGGAGTTCGTCGCTAGCAATTAATTCAAAAGTACCGGTTGAAATCATCTGATTAAAAACTCCTTTTTTAGGAAAAAATGACAAGGCTATATTAATCTGAATTGCCGAAGAAAGTGCCTTGTGATCATCTAAGAGTAGGTGGTTTTTTTCAATGTCATTTTGAAGTAAATTGATTTTGTTTTCACTTTCATTCAACTCGTCAATAACCATTTGAATTTGATTGATATCATCCTCTAGCGTTACGATTAAATCATTGAGATAGGTGTTTTTCAATTGATAGTTGGCTTCAGTCTGGTTTAGGTTTCCTAAATAAAATGAGAATAAAACACTGGCAAAGATGACTAATCCTTCAATAGTGTATTTGAGATAAGGCGAAAGAACTAACTTTTTAGTTTCCATGTCTGATAGGTTTTCTTAAAGATATGACAGGAAAATTAAGCAGAGGACTATCCTCGTTGATTGTCAAAAAAGAAGTGATTTGAATACTTTAAATAAAAAAAGGATATAAATCAATGGTGATTATTCATCGAGGCACATTTTTTTTAAAAAAGTACTTGTAGAGTCGATACTTAAAATTATATTTGCAATCCTCAATTATGAAGGGGCTCTTAGCTCAGTTGGTTCAGAGCACCTGCCTTACAAGCAGGGGGTCACTGGTTCGAATCCAGTAGGGCCCACATCGATAAACAAGGTCTTCAGTTTTGAAGGCCTTTTTTTGTGGGGGTTTCTTGAATGATGCAAAAATCTTAAGCCACTTTAAGCCACGAAATATTTTGGCAGTTATTTGGCAGTAAATTTTAATGAAATTCATTCGTGTTCCCAAATGTTCGATTCGAACTAGTGATTTGATTTTAGTCGAACAATTTTTTTTGGCCACGGATCTCTAAAGGAGTAACCATTTCTCCAATTTTGTATTTCTTCTTCTGTCAAAAAACACGATTTTAATTTATCAGTAAAGCTATCAATGTGATCTTTATCTCCTATAACTGTTAGATCGCAACAACGATCTCCAAAACGTCCTTTTTGATTTGAAATAATTTCTTCGAGTGCTTTTAATTCCTCAGGTAAAAGGTTATTTTGTTCATTCTCTAAAATTGAAGCACGCCAGGTACCAATAAGTTCAAGGTTTATTCCTGATGCTGCCTGATTCCAAAGCAACGACTGGCTATTTCTGCTAGCAAGCCAAAAAAAACCTTTACTTCTATATATTCTCTTATCAAGAAATTTATGACAAACTAGCCAGAGTCTTTCAGGATGAAATGGTCTATCATCTTTAATAACATTTGAGGCCAAATTATAAGGTTTATCGATTTTTTCTTCTTGATTTAAAATTGGCTCTAATTCATTGAATAGTTTGGCAACATTAAAATAGTTGTACTCTTTTAGATTAAATAAAAATTCAATTGAAAGATTTCCATGAACAACTGAATTTATATGTGCATATGGATTTATTTGTTTGACTTGATTACATATTTCTTGTATTTCATTGTCATCAACTTTATCAATTTTGGTAAGAATTATATTGCTGCTAAATAATATTTGTTCAACGAGTAAGTTAATAGGACCCCTAATATTATTGATCATATTTTGCTGCATTTCAGGAATAAGATTTATTCCACAATTAAAATCTTGAGTTATCATTTGACTATCTAACAGAACAAAGACACCTGTTAGTTTAACTTTGTTATGACCTTCAAAGTATTTTATCAAAGGCATCGGGTGACAACTCCCAGATGTTTCGATTATAATTATTTCTGGATTGTTTTTAATTGAATTTGCTACGCATTCATGTAGTTTTTCTATTCCCTTTTTACTACTTAATACACATGAAGAAATAGAATTAAATATTTGTGAATTATCTTCCTCAAGAACATTAGAAATTAATTCCCCATCGACATCAAGTTCACTCATGTCATTTACAATTGCAGAAGCAACTATATTTTTATTCATGCACTGAGATAAAAGACTTTTAAACATTGTAGTCTTTCCAGATCCAAGAAATCCATTTAAAATTACTACGGGTACTCTCTTTAACATATAATTTTTTTTCAGGCTTAAATATAAATAAATGAGGACAGATTCTGTCCTCATTTATTTTCATTAGTTCTGTATTTAAAAAGTGATACTAAAGGGAACATAAAGTGATTCCTCGGGGAACATCCTAAAAAATTAAGCTATTGTTAATGAATAGTTTAAGAGGATATTTCGAATCTAGGAGGCCCCACGTCGATAAATAAAGTCTTAAGTTTTGAAGGTCTTTTTTTGTCGGTCATATGTCGTCTTTATAGCCCTAGTTTGTGTTGAAGAGTGCCTCACTTTATAATAGAATGAGTAGCTTTATAAAAAAACTAAAACGGAATAAATTCAATAATATGTTTGGGCTATTTAAAAGAAAAACAGAATTAGAAAAACTTGAAATTAAGTATAAGGATTTGTTGAAAGAAGCATATCAATTATCTAAAATAAACAGAAGTAAAAGCGATCAAAAAACTTTTGAAGCCGAGGAGGTGTTTAAACAAATAGAAATTCTAAAGGAAAAAAAATAGGCTACTAGTTTACTTAAATTGAACGTAGCGGTTTTATAAAATTGGCCAATGACTGCTCATATTGATTGTGCCAAAAGACAAATTGGCCAAAAATATATAAGTTTAATAATTCCAAAGGTTAAAAGCACGAAAATAAGTTTGATATGATTCTCGTTGCTTTTTAACTTTTCTACAATGGGTTTTTCTTCTGTACAGCCCGATAATAGAAAAATTTAGACTACTAACCCGTTTGTAAAAAAAAGGAGTCTATAGACTCCTTTAGTAACTAACACAAGTAAAATAGTTGTAAGTATCTTGAATACTTGATACCTTGTAAAAATATAAATAGGTTTGACCTATTGAGTTAGTATTTTGTTATTAGTTTTTTATGAAAACGTAAAACACATTAACTAATTATCTCGGGTAATTGGACAACCTTGCATTGTTAAATACATATGTTCTTCACATGAAAAAGTATTCTATAAATACCACCTTTTTTATTCTTTCAATTGTATTTACCTTACAGCTCTCTGCGATGCATGAATTCGAGGTGAAAGAGCCTGTAACAGACGTTGTTATCCTAGCCAATGGTGAGTCAATTCAAGGGGAAATTGTCAAGTTTTCTGCAAATTCCTTGAAAATTAAAAGTGACAATGGTATTCTTAAAATTAAGAACAATGAAATTGGACTTATTGCATTAGCTCAAGAATTAACTGCTGCCGAAAAATATCAGTTGGGAATATTAGATGGTAAAAGATACGCTTTGAATAAAGGAGGCAATTTAGCGGTAGGATTCTTTTTTGGGTTGATCGGGACAGCAGTGGTTTATGTATCTTCAGATCAATTACCTTCATATCGAGCCAAGAATGGATCTCAAAAGGCTATTGCCAATGATATTAATTATGTACAAGGGTATGAGAAAGGTGCTCGTTCTAAGTCAGGAAGTCAAGCATTAATTGGCAATGCAATTTTAGTTTTACTTTACGGATTAAGTTTGTCAGGGGCTTAAGCAAACTATCCTAAGAAGTGAATATCAATACTATTAAAATCAAAACTGTATGTCTAGAAAAATAATCCATACCATCTTGAGTTTGATTCTACTGTCCAGCAATTCAAACTTAATATGGGCAAAACCTCTTACTTCAAAAGATAAGAATGACGTTTTAGTTACTACAGATGGTGCAGTACACAAAGGTGAAATTGTGAAGTTTTCGGTTAATTCTATAAAAATTAGAAACGCTAATGGCTTGACTAAAATCAAGAATAATCATATTTCTATAATTGGTATTAATCAAGAATTAACAGATGCTGAAAAATATCAATTAGGAATACTGGACGGAAAGAGATACGCTAAGAATAAAGGAGGAAACCTAGCAGTAGGATTCTTTTTAGGCCTTGTAGGAACAGCTGTTGTTTACCTTTCATCAGAGCAACTCCCTTCACAATCTGCGATTTCCAACGAAAATAATCTTATAGTTAATGACATTTATTACATCCGAGGATACGAAAAAGGTTCAAGAAAAAAATCAACATCTAATGCTTTATTAGGTGCTATCACCTCAACGGTTGCTGTTACTATTTATGCCCTAGATGTATGGATGAATTTGGATGAGAATTATTAAAAGCCATTACCATTCCTTATAATCTGGATGCTTTCAAGACTAATAGCCTCAAAAGTATTAAAACAAGCAAGATATTGCTCAGGGATATCTTCAAAAAATACAGATTACTTTCAAGTAAACTTCAGATAAATCTTCTAAGTATACCACTATTTTCAATAAAACATTAAAAGTGTTGTGTCCATCGCAATATCGATGAAATACATCTTGTATTGATTGAGAAGGTATAAGTTTGGACCATCCAAATCTTATATTATGAAAAAATCTATTCTAGTGATGGTTTCTTTGTGTGTTACCGTCTATTTACAAGCCCAATCTCCAACGGGCCTTTTACGTAGTAATTTTGATATTCAAATGTCAAATAAGGGTGACCTGACACCAACCTCAGTTTTTTTTGGTGATGGCAACGAGATTTCTTTTGTCAATAAACAATTGGGTTGTCTTGACCAAAATGCAGAAATCACATTTTTATTTGAACGTAATAATGAACTTTCTTTTTCCAAAGAGGCCTTTGGTTGCATGGTAATAAGTACTCAAGAGTTCATGTCAAAAAATAAAAGGACGTGGTTTGCCTTAAAAGAATTTGAAATCATCGGCATTAAAATTTGGACGGGAGAAACACTATTCAGTTACTATGAAGACGATAAAAAATTGTACACAGCTATAAAGCATCATATGATGAAAGGAAAGCTTCCTAAGAGCTGGCTTAGAGAAAACCAAGATGTTCTTGATCCTAACTATTGGCTTATCAATTCCGACTTAAGTAAATAATGCTTAAATAAATACAATTAAGTTCATAAATGTTCTTTCTTAAAAGGTCTGTATAAAGAATTAAGTATTCTTAATTCTAATAGTGAACTTAAATATCTTCAGTTTTGAAGGCCTTTTTTTGTTGGGCTTGCTCATAATGTCTATTATTGTTTCTAACTACTAGTTGTTCTATGTACTATCCGCTCAATTTGCAAAATATTCATATCTATCCCTTGTTTGGGGATTATTTAAAAGGCGCCCCTTATATTTTTGATTTTTCTTCGAGCAATCCGAAAACCTTAGAATATAATTTGACTGATTTTGAAGCTTTTGATCAAATGATTTTTGAAGAGTTATATGGTTCTTCTGCTCAGTGGGGTATAGGCAGATACTTGGAAGAGCGAAAAAATTTACTGAGATTATATTCGAATATCATTCAAGAGAAACGTTATTACCATTTGGGCTTAGATATTGTTGTACCCTACGACATCCCTATCTACGCACCCTTAAATGCAGAGGTCTATAAAACTGGTAAAGAAACACAATTAGGAAATTATGGTGGCTTTGTCATTTTAAAGCACTGTGTAAATAAGGTTACTTTTTATTCTTTTTATGGACATCTAAAGACCCCTCACAGCATTTCTGAAGGAGATCAAATAAAAGCTAGTCAAGAATTTGCTCGAATTGGTAAAGAGAGTGATAGTGGCGGTTGGTTCTGTCATGTACATCTTCAAATCTTAACGCAGAGAGCTATAGAAGAAGGTTATTTAGACTGGGGATACATCTCACCTGATTTAATGCCTATGGTAGCCTCACATTTTCCTTCTCCTTATTTTCTATTTAACTATTAGTCAGATTAAATAAATTGAGTTTATGCTCAACTATTCTTTAGATAAGATTCGCTCCAAAGCCTTCAAGCGTTCTTCCTGCGACTCTATTCTTTTTTCTTGAATATGTAGTTTAGTTTCTTGCGATAGTAGTTTAGTTTCTTGAGCCTGTAAACGAGTTATCTCTTTTTGCTGTTCCTTTAAGGCATTGATAAGTACAGGTATAAGACCTTGATAGTTTACCGACAGCATACCTTCTTTGTCTTCGCTTACAAGTTCAGGAAATACCTCTTTGATGTCTTGGGCAAGTACACCTATCTTTTGTGCTCCGTTTTTCTTTACCGTATAGGTCTTACCGTCTATATTTAAGAGTTTGGAAAGTGTAGCACCAAGTGATACAATATTCGCTTTAAGTCTTGCGTCAGAAGATACTGTTACATCTCCGTTAACCGTTAAATCATTACTTACTGTAGCATCTCCGTTAAACATTACTTTAAAGGAATCAGAACGGCTAGAACTACCCGTTCCGTTACCAACCACAAAAGCAGGAGCAGATGTAGAGAATGAAGTTGCACTTGTTACTGTAGAACCTGAAGAGTTGTATTGTCCAATTACAGTAGAAGCATAATCGCTTGCTGTTGAATATCTTCCCATTGCTGTAGAATTAACACCACTTGCTGTTGACCGAACTCCCATTGCGGTTGAAGATTCTCCACTTGCTGTTGTACTAGCTCCCATTGCGGTTGAAGCAGTTCCACTTGCTGTTGTGTAATTTCCCAATGCTGTTGAAGAATAACCACTTGATGTTGTGCTTCTTCCCATTGCTGTTGAAACATAATCACTTGCTGTTGTGAATTCTCCCATTGCTGTTGAAGCAGTTCCGGTTGCTGTTGTGTATAATCCCATCGCGGTTGAATTATCTCCACTTGCATTTGTACTTTTTCCCATTGCGGTTGAATAATTTCCACTTGCTATTGTTTCATAACCTATTGCTGTTGAATAATTTGCACTTGCTGTTGTACCACTTCCCATTGCGGTTGAAGTATTCCCACTTGCTGTTGTTTGGTATCCCATTGCTGTGGAAATATTATCACTTGCTGTTGTTTCATAACCCATTGCGGTTGACCATTTTCCACTTGCTGTTGAACCTTGTCCCATTGCAGTTGAATAGCTTCCACTTGCTGTTGAATTAACTCCCATTGCTGTTGACTGGACTCCACTTGCTGATGCGCCGTCTCCCATTGCGGTTGAACTACCACCACTTGCTGTTGTATTATATCCCATTACGATTGAATAGTTTCCTGTAGCACCTCTTGTGGAACTAGAAGAATTAGAAGAACTCAAGTCTACTGCACCTTCTCCAATATCTCCGTGATTAGCAGCATCCGATGAAGAAAGACGAACTCCTGTGTTTTCTCCTTCAGAAACAGTTGATAATCCACCACCACCAAACGAGGTGTAAGATTCTCCGCCTAGAATTAGACTCCCTTGAATTGTTAAGTCATTACTTACAGTGGCATCTCCATTAAACATAACTTTAAAGGCATCAGAGCGGCTAGAATCATCTGCACCATTACCGATAACAAAAGCAGGAGCAGATGTAGAGAATGAAGTTGCACTGGTTGCTGTTGAACCTGAAGAATTGAATTGACCAATTACAGTAGAAGCATA